>CAIYWF010000113.1 GCA_903929845.1 uncultured Chlorobiaceae bacterium
CGTGGGTCGAACTTGCTCATTCTGCTAATCCAGAAGTGGTTGGCGCGCGTCAGGAAATTGTTATTGCAAAAAGGGAGATCGAAAAGCAGCAGGCAGCCCGATATCCAACGATTGATCTGGTTGCAGGGAGAAACTATTCCGAGAGTGAAAACAATTATTCAATCGGTTCAACCTACGACACGTATTCGATCAACCTGCAGATGAGTGTGCCTGTTTATACCGGTGGCTATGTCAGTGCTTCGGTACGTCAGGCTCACGCAAAGTGGCTGAAAGCGGGGGAGCAGCTTAACTGGCAGGAACGTGGGGTTGAATCGGATATAAGAAAGTATTATAACGGTGTTGTCAGCAGTATTGAACAGGTCAAGGCTTATGAACAGGCTGTTCACTCTCATGAAATAGCCTTGATCGGTACCCAAAAAGGCTATGAAGCAGGGTTGCGTAGTAATGTTGACGTTCTTGATGCCCAGCAGAAGCTTTTTGCAAGCCGGAGAAATCTTGCAAAATCACGCTATCAGTACATCCTCAATCGTCTCATGCTCAAGCAAACCGCAGGAATCGTTTCAGCAACCGACATCGATGAGGTGAATGGCTGGCTTGTCGTCGCAAAACCATAAACACGGTTTCAGACATCATAGTTATCATTGTTTGTTTTCTTGTTTTTCTTTTCGCTGTGCAAGGTGTTTATTGCTTCTTTTCATTATGTTAAGAGGTACATGGAAGGGTATTGGTGATGATTGTATTTGTCAGCCGAATTTCCCTGAAATCAAATTGATTAAAGCCGCAGTTTTTTTCTCTGCGTCTTATACGGTGTGGTGAGCTTTAAGTGTTCTAATATAAATGAGTTACTGTAGTGGCGAGACAGCGTTTTAACCGAAAATCCAAAACCCCGGACAATAAGAGTAATCGACAGCCGTCCCAGTTTACCGGGGAGAGGGTGAAACCGAATGATCATATTCTGATCAACGAGTTCCTCTTCAGGCGGGGTGAAAGTTCACTTGGTGCTGAAATTGTTACATTTTTTGCCGATCATGAGGGTGAACGCTTCAAGTCTGTAGAGCTGGCAAAAGCTCTCGGATATACGGAATCAAAGCAACTGCCCGGTTTCTGGTATGTCTTGCATAAATTGCAGGAAGAAGGGACTCTGGACAAGGATTCCAATCGCTGTTACGGCATGTCCGGCACAGATGCCTCCACTTATGAAGACCATCTTGAGCTTGCCAAGCCCTTTCCTCTCCCCGGTAAAAAGCAGTATACTGTCGCCAAGAGCTATTCTGGTCATATTTCAACGCATCCTAACGGTTACGGCTTTGTTGATGTTGAGGGGTTTGATGATGATATCTTCATCAAAGCTGGCGATATGGGCTTCTCGATTCATGGGGACGAAGTAGAAGTTCTTGTTTCCAAAGTTCCTGAGACTTACGCATCGAAATCTACTCCCCATCAGCGGTGTGAAGGTATGGTGCAGAACGTGATGACACGTCGTCTTACAACGATTGTCGGCACCCTGACCAAGGCAAACCGCAGGTTTGTCCTTAAACCTGATGACAGGAAACTGCTGCCTGAAATTTTTGTCTCCATAAAAAATTCTGCCAAGGCTGGTGACGGCCAGAAGGTGCTTGTCGGAGCGCTTGATTTCAGCAAAGAGGGAGTGATTCAGGGGAAGGTACTGGAGATTCTTGGGAAGGCAGGCGATTCAGCGGTCGAGGTGAGCGCCATTGCCCGCAGCAAGGGTATTGACGAAACATTTGATCCAGCGCTCCTCGATTTTGCGGCCTCTGTCCGTGAGGGGATTACCGAAGAGGAGGTGAAAGGCAGGCTTGATATTCGCGACAAAGTTGTCTTTACCATCGATCCTGTCGATGCCAAGGATTTTGATGACGCCCTGTCAGTGGAGCTTCTTGATGACGGGCTCTACAGAATCGGCGTTCATATCGCCGATGTTTCACACTATGTTCCGGAAAATTCTCCCCTTGACCGTGAGGCCTTGAAACGAGCTACATCGGTCTATCTTGTCGATCGGGTGATTCCCATGCTGCCTGCCAGACTTTCTGAACAGATCTGCAGCCTCAATCCTGGTGTTGACCGGATGGCGTTTTCAGTTTTCTTGTTGATAACCCCGGATGGCGAAGTTCGCAAGCACGAGTTCCATAAAACGGTTATTCATTCCAAACGTCGCTTTTCCTACGAAGATGTTGAGGAGATACTGAAGCGTGGTGAAGGTGACTATGTGACTGAACTGCAGTCACTTGACCGTCTCAGCATTATTCTGCGTGAAAAACGGTTCAAACATGGCGGACTTGATTTTGACACTGAGGAGGTGCGATTCAAGCTTGGCAAGAGTGGCGAGCCGCTGGAAGTCATAAAAAAAGAGCGGCTTGGCAGTCATCGCCTCATTGAGGAGTTCATGCTGCTCGCCAATCGCAAGGTGGCAAAATATCTGACCAAAACCTTCAGGGAGAACAAGAAAGAGCCCCAGCCAGTTATTTACAGGATTCATGGCGCTCCCCAGCAGGAGAAGGTGCTTATTCTTGCCAATTTTGTCAAGAGGCTCGGCTTTGACCTCAAGCTGAACCGGGGAAAAGAGGGGCAAATTGTTTCAGCACAGGTGCTTCGTCAGCTCTTGCAGCAGGTAAAGGGTACCAATGTTGAGTTTCTGGTCAGTGAGCTGGTGCTGCGCTCCATGTCAAAGGCGGTCTATACCGGAGACAATGTCGGCCATTACGGCCTCGGGTTTGAGCACTATACCCACTTTACCTCCCCGATCAGGCGTTATCCTGATCTGATTGTTCATCGTATGCTCTTTGAATATGAAAACCTCCGCAAGAAGCGCCGCAAGATTACTCCTGCAAGGCTTGCTGAGCTGACCGATAAAATTCAGACAGTCTGCCAGATATCCAACGAGCGCGAAAAGAGCGCTGTTGAGGCCGAGCGTGAGTCGATCAAACTCAAGCAGGTTGAGTATATGGCAAACCATGTCGGCAAGGTTTATCCCGGAGTTATTTCAGGGGCAACTGATTACGGCATCTATGTGAGACTGGTTGACTTTGCTATCGAAGGGATGGTACACATGCGCAACCTCACCGATGATTACTACGAGTATGATGAGGCGACCTATTCCCTTGTAGGAAAACGTCGCAAAAAACGGTTGCAGATAGGTCAACGGGTCAATGTTAAGGTGAACAGTGTGGATATGCAGCGCCGGACCATTGATCTTGTTATGGAGTAGGCTTGCGTCACCTCCGCTGCTGATTTTTAAACGAAAGGGTTCACCCACTCAACTTCCTTTTGTACATTACTCATATAAGTTGATCTTTGTATTCCTCTATAAAAATATTCAAAACATCAAGGAGATCACGATGAAGGGCAATCCAAAAATGATTGAAAAACTTAACAGTCTGCTTACTGATGAGCTTACGGCTATTAACCAGTATATGGTGCACTCTGAAATGTGCAGTAACTGGGGTTATGAAAAAATTCACAAAGCAGCTGAAAAGCGTGCAATTGATGAAATGAAGCATGCCGAAAAGCTTATTGGCCGAATTCTTTTTTTTGAAGGAATTCCGATTGTCAGTAATCTTAAAAAGATTTCGATTGGCTCAGAAGTTGCGTCTCAGCACCAAAACGATTTGAATTCTGAAATTGATGCAGTTGCATCATACAATGAAGCTATAAAGATCGCTGTTGAGTGCGGTGATAATGGTACGCGAGAACTGCTTGGCTTGATACTCAAAGAAGAAGAGGCGCATCTCGATTGGCTTGAAGCACAGCTTGAGCAGATTAGTCAGATAGGTATCCAGAACTATCTTGCCGATAAGCTTGGGTGACGTTCTGCCAAAGCAGCTTTACATCGATAATTAAAATGTTTCATATTCAAAATGCTGGATTTCAGAATTAACGAACAGAACTGCATTCAATGTGGTCAGTGTGTTGCTGATTGCCCCGCAAGTATCATCACTATGGAGGAGGATGGCTACCCCTTCATTGCCATTGAGAAAGAAGAGCGGTGTTTGAAATGCCAGCATTGTCTGGCGATCTGCCCAACTGAAGCGGTCTCTATATTTGGTCTGGATCCGGCAAACAGTCTTTCTGTTGTCGGCGGATTTCCTGATCCGGACAAACTTGAGATTCTGATGAAAGGGCGGCGCTCTGTGCGGCGCTATAAAAATGAAAATCTTGATCCAGCGCTTTTACAAAGGCTTTTGGAAGTTGCATGGCACGCTCCTACCGGAGTGAACTCACGTCAGGTTTGTTTCACCGTGTTGGATAGCAAGGATAAGGTTGCACAATTGCGTGATAGCATAATGGCCGGACTGGTAAAACTCGTCAAAGAAAATGCGCTGCCGCAAGGGATGGAATTCTTTGCCAACTTTGCCCGGATATGGGAGGAAAATCAAATTGATGTCATTTTCCGAGGCGCGCCTCATCTGCTAATCGCCTCGGCGCCAATGAAAGTTGCATCACCGATGCCGGATTGCCTGATTGCCCTTTCATACTTCGAGCTGTTCGCCCAAGCCAAAGGGATCGGAACCGTTTGGAATGGTCTGGCAAAATGGGCCATCAACGACCTTGTGCCGGATACTCGCCATCTGCTCGGCATTCCGGATAACCATTTGATTGGCTATGTCATAGCATTCGGCAAACCTGCTGTTCACTATTTCCGAACAGTTCAGCATGGTCCGGCGCTGATACATCGGCCATTATAGCGGCAAGCCAAATTCAAACTTTGGAGACGCTGCTCTCATAGATTCCTAAACAATTGTCTTAATGGCTTTCTTTTCCGGTTCCCCTGCTATTGTCCATTTAATTGAATCTTGATGCAGTGAGGCATAAAAAGAGTGAAATTGCGCATAAGAAATCAACGAGGTGATAACCACAGAGCCTACAAGTTTTTCAAATATGGTAAATAACCACATTTGTGCCTGGTTACTGTGATCTCTGAATGACCATGGATAGGTCAATAACAGAAGGGCAATAAAGACTATCAGCCCAATAACGCTAATAGAATACTCTAACTTTTTCTGCTTCTTTGCATATAAAAGACGATCTTTTTTTGAGGCCAGTATCTTGCCCTCAATGATCGGATCTTTACGATGTCGTTCAACAAGCCGAACAGGGTTATCATGAAATTGAATCCTGTAGTCATTTTGATTGGCATATTTAACGCATTTATGGACAAAAACCTGACAATCAAGCTGCAAGAGAGAAAGGTTTGGATTAAGAAGTCTGAGAACCCAGGATTTATTTTCATACGACAGCGTTCCGTGTGTATCTGTTATGGCACTTAACAGGATATATTTTTTACTCTCCAGAAAAAGAGGGACGTCACTTTCTTTAACAGCTTCCGTCATCTCGGTAATAATTTTTTCTGCATCACTGGATTTCTGGTCATACGTCGGCCACCATTGAAGACTTTTCAAAATTATTATAAGAGATTCATCTTCAAAGTCACTTGTAAACACGATTTTTGCATGCATAATTGTTGTGACTCCTTAATGTTTATGAGAGTTTGTTATTCTTCTAAGTTCTGTTTTCCTATAGTCATTCCTAATTCGGGTGTACAGGCTTGAAAGCAGGCTCATTCCTGTTTCTTCCTGGCAAAACACTCTTTGCGAGAAAATCGTTGTTGTAATCGGAAAACACAGGAACTTTAATAAATATACGGAAAATACTCAACGAAAAAGCTCCATGATGGGCTTGCCAGTTTAAATTTGCCAGACTTACTGAGGAATTTTATAAAACGAGTACGAAAGGTGACTCAGATTCAACATTGGTTAGAGAGTCTGATCGTCGGTTGACGCGACCGCATCAAGCTTTGCGGTCATCTTCTGGCGGTATTCGACGATATCGTTTCTAAGTGAGGCTAACCTCGCTATTTTGCTGTCAATTTGGTTGATATGATTGTCAAGAATTGCGATAAGCTTCGGAACCATGATGTCTGTCCGCCTGGCGTCTCCGTAAACCTTGTAGAGCTCCTGAAATTGCTGGATGCTCAAGCCCAGCTCCTTGAGCTTGATGATGAACTTGATGCGTCGAATGATATAGGGTGTATAGCCACGGTTTGCTCCTTCGGCTCTTTCGACAGATTCAATGATGCCGACCTCTTCCCAGTAGCGAAGAGTCCTGGTGGTGATGCCAAGCTGTTTCGCTAGCTGGCTTATCGGTACTATCTCATCTTTAGTCTGCTCTTTATCTTTCATGAACTTCTTTTGAATATGTTTGCCACGAAACTCCTGTTGACATGCCACCCCTCCGGGGTTTGAATTCAAGATATGACATTGGATACCTTTTTTTTCTCCGGGTTTTCAAATTAATGAAAAGAAGAAAAATAGCCTGTATTTTCACGCCAGTGAAAGTATAGGTTGATATATCCTGTATTATTAAAAGTGATTACGGGGAATTATCAATTTGAAATTTGCTGCTTCCATTACCACAAAATATAAAAAAATATACTTGCATATTGACATTTACGTAAACGATATATTATATTTGTTCTTTGCATACGGTTTAATCTGATATTCAGACAGGTCGAACCTTAAACGATCCACAAGGAGCTCCAGATGTCTGTTGCAATTGCGCCATACCAAACCAGGAAAAAGGTCCGTTTTGTGACTGCCACCAGTCTTTTCGACGGCCATGACGCCACTATCAACGTCATCCGCCGGATTTTGATGGCTTCCGGGGCGGAGGTGATTCATCTGGGCCACAACCGTTCGGTAGAAGAGATTGTGACTGCGGCCTTCCAGGAGGATGCCCAGGGGATTGCCGTGAGCTGCTATCAGGGAGGCCATGTTGAATTCTTCAAATACATCATCGACCTTCTGAAGGAGAGGGGCGAGGGGCATATCAAGGTCTATGGTGGCGGCGGCGGCGTGATTGTGCCCGATGAGATCGCCGAGATTGAAGCGTACGGCGTGCGGAAGATCTTTTCTCCAGAGGACGGGCGCCGGTTGGGGTTACAGGGGATGATCAACGTGCTGCTTGAGGAGTGCGACTATAGCATTGAACGTGACCCGGAACAGCAAATTGCCCAACTGGCCAGCCAAGATGTCAGGGCGGTCAATACGCTGATCTCTCTTGCAGAGCAGGATGTGCGTGATCACACCCTGGGCTATGGATCGCTTCGCAAGCGAATTCAGGAGCTTGGCAGTGATGTCCCGGTTATCGGCATCACAGGCACCGGAGGTGCCGGCAAGAGCTCGCTGACCGATGAACTGGTGCGCCGCTTCACTATCGACTTTCCCGACAAGAGCGTAGCCATTCTTGCCGTCGACCCTTCCCGCCAGCGAACCGGAGGCGCACTGCTTGGGGATCGTATCAGGATGAACGCCATCAATTCAAAGAAGGTCTACATGCGTTCCCTCGCCACACGGGATTCGCAGACGGAGCTGTCGGCAGCCATACAGGACGCCCTTGACGTCGTGCGTGCTGCAGGCTATGACCTGGTTATCGTCGAGACCAGCGGCATAGGGCAGGGAAATGCCGGGGTCGTCAATATATGCGATGTTGCGCTGTACGTTATGACCAGTGAGTTTGGCGCGCCGACGCAGCTCGAGAAGATCGATATGCTCGATTTCGCCGATCTAGTGGTCATCAACAAGTTCGAACGCAAGGGCGCCGAAGATGCCCTGCGAAATGTCCGCAAGCAGTATAGACGAAACCGCAATCTCTTCGAGGGGGCTGACGAGGAGCTTCCGGTCTTCGGCACCATTGCCTCTCAGTTTAATGATCCCAGCACCAACAACCTTTATCGGGCACTGATTGATACGGTCAACAGGAAGAAAGGCTTTGGCTGGAGCTCATCTTTCGTCGTTGACGAAACGAGCAGCCTGAAGCGCTCTGTCATCTCTCCCGACAGAGTCCATTATCTTGGCGAAATCGTCCATACGGTACGGAACTACCATGTAAAGGTCAAGGAGCAGTCAGGTGTCGCACGACGCCTCTTCCAGCTCGAAGGGGCAAGGGAAGTGCTCCTCGGCGAGGCGACCCAGGTGGAGATCGACCGGCAGATTACGGCGTTCGGTTCAAAGCTGACTCCTGAGTCGAAGCAGATTCTCAATGAGTGGCCAGCGATGAAAGATGCTTACAAGCGCGACCAGCTCGTGACGGTTGTCAGAGGGCGAGAAATCCGGAGCGATCTGTATACGACCTCTCTCTCAGGTTCCCGCATTCCCAAAGTTTGCCTGCCCGGATTTGCTGATTTCGGTGAAATTCTGCGCTGGAGCATGCTTGAGAACGCTCCGGGTTACTTCCCGTTCACGGCGGGCGTTTTTCCGTTCAAGCGCATAGAAGAGGATCCAAAGCGCCAGTTTGCCGGAGAAGGGTCGCCCGAACGTACCAACCGCAGGTTCCACTATCTCAGCAAGGACGATGATGCCAAGCGCCTCTCCACAGCCTTCGACAGCGTCACACTCTATGGCGAGGATCCCGACTTTCCGCCCGACATCTATGGCAAGGTAGGTGAAAGCGGTGTTTCAATCTGCACAGTGGATGATATGAAGAAGCTCTATGCCGGTTTCGACCTCTGTGCTCCGAACACCAGCGTCTCAATCACCATAAATGGTCCTGCGCCGATGATGCTCGCCTTCTTCTTCAATGCGGCCATCGATCAGCAGACAGCTCGCTTCAGAGAAGCGAACGGTCGTGAGCCTTTGCCCGATGAGTACCTGCAGATCCGCGAATCCACCCTGCAAACGGTGCGGGGTACGGTTCAGGCCGACATTCTGAAAGAGGATCAGGGTCAGAATACCTGTATTTTTTCGATTGAGTTCGCCTTGAGGATGATGGGCGACATCCAGCAGTACTTCATCGATAAAAAGGTGCGTAACTACTATTCTGTCTCAATCAGCGGCTACCATATCGCTGAGGCCGGGGCGAACCCCATCAGCCAACTGGCTTTCACCCTTTCCAACGGTTTTACCTATGTTGAGTACTACCTGTCGAGAGGCATGCACATCGACGATTTTGCGTCAAACCTCTCCTTTTTCTTCAGCAACGGCCTTGACCCTGAATACTCGGTGATAGGCCGCGTCGCGCGTCGCCTTTGGGCGGTTACCATGCGCGACAAGTACGGCGCCAACGAAAGAAGCCAGAAACTTAAATATCATATTCAGACCTCAGGCCGCTCGTTGCATGCCCAGGAGATGGATTTCAACGATATCCGCACGACCCTTCAGGCGCTGATGGCGATCTATGACAACTGCAACTCGCTGCATACAAACGCCTACGACGAGGCCGTGACGACCCCGTCCGAGGAGTCGGTGCGCCGGGCCATGGCGATACAGATGATCATCAACAAAGAGTTCGGGCTTGCCAGAAACGAAAACCCGCAGCAGGGCTCGTTTATCATCGAGGAGCTGACCAATCTTGTCGAAGAGGCTGTGCTTGCCGAGTTTGAGCGCATCGACCAGCGCGGCGGTGTCCTCGGTGCTATGGAGACGCAGTACCAGCGTGCGAAAATCCAGGACGAGTCCATGCTCTATGAGCACAAAAAGCACAGCGGCGAACTGCCGATTATCGGTGTAAACACCTTTCTCAATTCCCGTGCGAACGAGGATGGCTGCCAGATACCGGGTGAGCTCGCCAGGGCGAGAAAGGAGGAGAAGCAGCAGCAGATCAAGAACCTCAAAGCCTTCCAGGAGGCAAACCGGGAGGCCGCCCAAGTGGCGCTCAGGCGGCTCAAGGATGTAGCGGTGTCAGGAGGCAACATCTTCGCCGAACTGATGGATACCGTCCGGGTCGCCTCCCTCGGTCAGATCACCCACGCGCTCTACGAGGTCGGTGGAAAGTACAGAAGAAACATGTAAGTCAATCTACCCAAGGAGTTGAACAATGAGTGAACAAGTTTTTGTCGTAGCCGCCAAAAGGACTCCTTTCGGATCCCTGAATGGCATCTTTTCCGAAATCGAGGCACCTCAGCTCGGAGCTGCAGCAATGAGGGGTGCTCTTGCCTCTGCTCGAATGGACGGGGCCATCGTGGATGAGGTCATTATCGGGCAGGTGCTCTCAGGCGGATGCGGTCAGGCCCCAGCCCGGCAGGCGATGCGGGCTGCTGGCATACCGGACAGCGCCCATGCACTGACCATCAACAAGGTGTGCGGAAGCGGACTGAAGGCCATCATGCTTGGTGCCGACAGCATCAGACTTGGTGAATCGAACGTGGTTGTCGCTGGCGGCATGGAGAACATGTCGATGGCTCCCTATTTTCTCAGGAAGGCCCGCAGCGGCTACCGCATGGGGCACAGCCAGTTGTTCGATCTGATGATATACGATGGCTTGCAGGATCCCTCTACCGGTCGTCACATGGGCGAGATCGGCGAGGAGAGCGCAGCCGCAGGAAACATCACCCGCGAAGCACAGGACGCATTTGCGATCCGCTCCTATGAGCGTGCCCAGGCGGCAATCAGGGGAGGGGTGTTCGTCGACGAAATCGTGCCAGTCGTCAAGAAGGGACGGAAGGGTGATGAAATTTTCGATACCGATGAGGAGCCATTCCGGGGCGACACCTCGAAGTTTTCCCAACTGAGGCCGGCATTTCAAAAGGATGGCACCATCACCGCAGGCAATGCGTCAACCATCAGTGACGGCTCTGCCATACTGGTGCTTGCCGGTGAAGCAGCCGTCGAGGCAAACGGCCTCGTGCCGAGGGCTCGTATTCTTGCTTCGGCTACCGAAAGCCGGCATCCCGACAATTTTCCGGAGGCCCCGATCGGATCGATCCAAAAGGCCTGCAGCCGTGCGGGCCTGTCGCTCTCCGATATAGATCTCTTTGAAATCAACGAGGCATTCTCCACGGTACCCTTGTTGGCAATCAATGCACTCGGGCTTTCTCTCGATAAGGTCAACGTCAACGGCGGTGCCTGTGCCATCGGTCACCCGATCGGCGCCAGCGGTGCACGTCTTGCCATGACGCTGATTAACGAGCTGCATCGCAGTGGCAAACGATACGGCCTTGCGACCCTCTGCATCGGCGGAGGCGAAGCCGTGGCGGTTATTTTTGAACGGATCTGAACCAAAATCCAAAGAGGAGTTACACAATGATCAAATCCATAGGTGTCCTCGGTGCTGGACAGATGGGCAACGGTATCGCTCATGTTTTTGCACAGCAGGGATACGATGTCGTGCTGTTCGACATCTCGGAGACGCAGCTTGAAAAAGCTTTGGCCATCATACGCAAGAACCTTGAGCGCCAGGCAAAGAAAGGGGTGATTTCCGATTCGCTTGTTGCCGAAAGTGTCGACCGCATCAAAACAACGACAGAGATGACGGATCTCGCCAATGTCGATTTCGCTATTGAGGCGGTGACTGAACATGAGCCGCTCAAGCTTGAGATTTTCCGTAAGCTCGACAACATCGTCAAGGCAGGCTCAATCCTTGCCTCCAACACCTCCTCGATCCCGATCACCAAAATTGCCTCTGCGACCACTCGCCCTGATAAAGTGATCGGCATGCACTTCATGAACCCGGTGCCGATTATGAAGCTGGTCGAGGTCATTCGCGGCCATGCAACCAGTGATGAAACCTTCGAGTCTACGGCCCGGCTCATTGGTGTGCTCGACAAGCAGATGGCCGTGTCGCAGGATTACCCCGGTTTCATTGTCAATCGCATCCTGATCCCGATGATCAACGAAGCCATTTTCGCACTCTATGAAGGCATTGCAACTGCAGAAGATATCGACAAGGGGATGAAGCTTGGAACCAACCAGCCGATGGGCCCGTTGGCTCTTGCCGACTTTATCGGCCTCGACACGATCCTCGCTATTGCCAATGTGCTTTATGAAGGGTTCAAAGAACCGAAATACCGTCCATGCCCGCTCCTCGTCAAGATGGTCAATGCAGGGTACCTGGGCAAAAAGTCGGGACGTGGCTTCTTTATTTATTAAGGTATTAAGGAATACTTTTCAGCAGAACGACAACCAATCTGACAGAAAACCGATATGGAATACAGTAAACTCCTGATTGAAACTACGGACGGCGTGGCGCTTGTGACCATCAACAGCCCCCGTACCATGAACGCGCTGAGCAGCGAAGTTCTTGCCGAACTGCTCGGTGCCTTTACGGAACTCGAGGCGGACAGCTCTGTGAGAGCCATCGTCCTGACTGGCGCCGGTGAAAAGGCCTTTGTGGCTGGAGCCGACATTACGGAGATGTCATCGATGAGCTCGCTCGAAGGCCACCGCTTCGGAAAGGCCGGACAGCGGGTGATGCTGCAGCTTGAAAAGATGGCCACACCGGTCATTGCGGCCGTCAACGGCTATGCTCTCGGCGGCGGACTGGAACTCGCCCTCGGTTGCGATTTTATCTACGCATCTGAAAACGCGAAGGTGGGGTTTCCCGAAGTTACCCTGGGTATCATTCCGGGGTTTGGCGGCACCCAGAACCTGCCTCGCCTTATCGGTCGGGGGCGGGCGAGCGAGATGATCTTCACCGGCAAGATGATTACTGCGGCAAAGGCCTGGGAGTGGGGCATTGTCAACGAGATCTTCGAGGCTGGCGAGCTGATTCCGAAAGCACTGGAGAGCGCCAGGGCCATTGCATCGGTTGGTACCCTTGCAGTTCGCTACAGCAAGGACGCCATTGTCAACGGCCTGAACATGAGCAAGGAGGACGGCTTCCGTTACGAAGCCTCGCTTTTCGGCGTGCTCTTTTCGAGCGAAGACCAGAAAGAGTGAATGGGGGCGTTTGCCCAGAAGCGCAAGGCAGAATTCAAAGGAAAATAAACCGAAGAGAACGTATTAATTTTGAACTGACCCACGACCAGAAAGTACTGCAGTCCGCAGTGCGCGACTTCGTTGAAAACGAGATCAAGCCGATAGCCGCCAAAATTGACGAAGAGCACAGGATTCCCGATGAGCTTGTCGCTTATATGTCAGAGATGGGGTTCCTCGGCAGCTACTTTCCCGAAGAGTACGGCGGTGCTGGCCTCGACATGATGTCCTACGCAATCCTGGTCGAAGAGATTTCCAAAGCCTGCGCATCGACCGGCGTCCTTGTTTCGGCCCATACCTCCCTCTGCTGCAACCCAATCTACGCCTATGGTACTGAAGAGCAGAAGAAGCAGTGGCTGCCCGACCTGCTCACCGGCAAAAAGATTGGTTGCTTCCTCCTCACCGAACCTGAAGCTGGGAGCGATGCGGGCGGAACTGCCACGACCTACCGTATCGAAGGCGATGAAGTCGTCATCAACGGCGCAAAGAACTTCATCACCAACGGCGGTTACCTCGGTACGGGCATCGTGCTCGCCTCGTTCGACCGCAGCCTGAAGCATAAAGGGATCAGCGCCTTCATTGTCGACCTGCAGTCGTCTGGCGTCATTATCCTGAAGAACGAGAACAAGATGGGCATCTGCGGCAGCTACACCACCGCCTTCGCGCTCGACAATGTGCGGGTGCCGCTCAAGAACCTGCTCGGGCAGGAGGGCAAGGGGTTCAACATCGCCATGGATACCTTGGACGGCGGCCGTATCGGTATCGCCTCGCAGGCTCTCGGCATCGCCGAAGGCGCCTTCGAACGTTCGGTCGCCTATTCGAAGGAGCGCAAGCAGTTTGGTCAGACGATCAGCTCTTTCCAGGCCATCCAGTTCAAGCTGGCCGACATGTACGCCCGCATTGAAACGAGCAAGCTTCTGATCTACAAAGCCACTTGGCTCAAGGACCACAAGAAAAAATTTTCCCTTGAGTCCGCCCTCTGCAAGCTCCACGCATCGGAGACCGCTACCTTTGTGACCAAGGAAGCCATGCAGATTCATGGAGGCTACGGCTACATTGCCGATTACGAAATTGAGCGCATGTACCGCGACGCCAAAATCACCGAGATCTACGAGGGGACGAGTGAGGTTCAGCGTATCGTCATTGCAAAACAACTGCTTTCTTAATCTGATTACTGAAGTCGAGGCCACCAATGGATGCAACTCGTGAAATTTACTGGAACGTCGGGCACGGGGTCGTCGCCGTCATGTACCTGCTCACCATCGTGGCAGTGACCCTCGCGGCCTTCGGCTTCAAGCAGAGGCTGGAGATCTGGCGCCAGGGCAAGTCTCTGGATCGTTTCGATCGGCGCGGCGACCGGGCGCAGCGTATGCTCGCGACCGTCTTCAGCCAAACTCGCGTGTTCAGGGTTAAAGATGGAGGGTTGTTTCATTCGCTCTTTTTCTGGGGTTTCCTCACCCTGTTTGCAGGCACGATCCTCATCATGGTGCAGTCCGATTTCCTCCTGCCACTCTTCAAGGTTAACCTGCTGCAAGGGGAGTTCTACAGGTATTTCTCACTTGTGCTCGACCTTGCCGGTCTGGTCGCCATCGTGATGCTTGCCGGACTGTTTGTCCGCCGATTCTTCATCAAACCAAAGGGGCTTGAAACGGTCGCCGACGACTATCGTATTCACGCACTGCTTTTCACCATCCTGATCACCGGCTTTCTCATCGAGGGGAGTCGCATGGCCGTCACCGAGCTGAAACAGAACCCTGATCTCGCAGTATGGTCTCCTGTGGGTTATGTGTTTGCCCAGGCGCTCTCCTTTGTCGGCGACAGTGCACTGCTCGGCCTGCACAAGGGGCTCTGGTGGTTCCACCTCCTGCTGGGGCTCGGCTTCATTGCCGTTATTCCCCGTACGAAGCTTCGCCACATCCTCACAACGAGCGGGAACAGTTTCCTTGCCCCCTTTGAGCCGAAAGGCACGATTGGCACGATCAATCTTGAAGATGAGAGCATTGAGCAGTTCGGTGCCTCGAAAATTACCGATCTGACCTGGAAAGATCTGTTTGACAGCGACGCCTGTACCTCGTGCAAGCGATGCCAGGATCGCTGCCCGGCATACACCACCGACAAGCCCCTCTCTCCGATGAAAGTGATCCAGGCGATAGGCAGCGTTGCAGAAACGTCACCAAAAAAAGGTCTCGTCGAGGCGGTGACTGCTGATGCACTCTGGTCCTGCACGACATGCGGCGCCTGCCAGGACATTTGCCCTGCCAATATCGAGCACGTCAACAAGATCCTCGAAATGCGCCGGAACCTGACCCTCATGGAGGGCGAATTCCCGGGTGACGAGGTTCGCACCGCGACGAACAACATCGAGGTGAACGGCAATCCCTTCGGTATGGCCTACGCATCAAGGGGAGAGTGGGCGAAAGGGCTCCCTGTAAGCATCATGCAGGAGAACAGCGATGTAGACATTCTTTACTTTGCTGGCTGCTACGCATCGTTCGACAGACGCAACAGGGAGGTTGCCTCAAACTTCCTGCGTATCTGCGCGGCTGCCGGTGTGAAGGTTGGTATCCTTGGCAAGGAGGAGAAGTGCTGCGGAGAACCAGTGAGGAAGCTCGGAAACGAGTACCTTTACCAGATGGTGGCTGCGGAGAACATGGAGACTATCAAGAGTTACAAGGTCAAGCGCATCGTGACCACCTGCCCCCACTGCTTCAATACCCTCAGCCGCGATTACCGGGACCTCAAGTTCGACGTACCGCTCGAGCACTACAGCACCTTCATCAACAAGCTGATCGTGGAGAAGCGGCTGAAGCTCAAACCGGAAGCCTTCGAGTTTACCTATCACGACTCCTGCTATCTCGGTCGGTACAAGGACATTTTCGAAGAGCCTCGCGCTGTCCTGAAATCAGCCGGAGGCAAACTGACCGAGATGAGCCGCTCAGGGTACGACAGCTTCTGCTGCAGTGCTGGCGGAGGCAGGATCTTTGCCGAGGAGAAGCTGGGTAGCCGCATCAACGTGAAAAGAGTCGCCATGGCCAGCGAAACCGGCATGCCGATCCTCGCCTCTAATTGCCCCTTCTGCCTGACGATGTTCGAAGATGGCATCAAGACCGGAGGATTTGAGGGGAAGCTGAAGGTTCGTGACCTTGCAGAGATCGTTGCCGAGCGAATAGCAAAACAATAGGCTGTTCAACCAGCAGCTTTTCTGAGGAGTTAAGCAATTTATTTTACGGAAAGGTATTGCATCATAAAATTCAATTTCGTAAAATTTATGTTATTTGTTGACATGCACGTAAACGTAAATAATTATGAAGATACTTGTCTGCATTAAGCAGGTGCCTGACATGGAGTCTCATTTCAGGCCCAATGGATCCGCCACTTGGTTCGATGAGTCGGACCTTGCGTTCCGGATGAATGAATACGATGAATATGCGGTGGAAGAAGCGGTCAAGCTTAAGGAGCAACTTGGCGGGGAGCCCGAAATCACGGTTCTGTCGATTGGCCCCGACCGGGTAATTGAGGCGATCAAAAAGGCGCTCGCTATAGGCTGCGATCGTGCAGTGCATATCAATGAGTCGGCGGTTGCATCGAAGGAGCCCTGGCAAATCGCCTCCATTATTGCGGCTTATGCCCGCAGTATACAGTTCGACCTTGTCTTCACCGGCATGCAGTCGCAGGATCGTGGCTCCGCACAGGTCGGAGTTCTGGTTGCAGAGCTCTTGGGTATCCCTTCGACGACGACTCTGGTTGGATTTGCCTATGCCGACGGCGTTGTGACGGCAACGCGCGAGCTTGAAGGGGGAGTGAAGGGCAAGGTCAGACTTAAGACTCCTGCGCTGGTGACCTGCCAGCTCGGACTCAACTCCCCGCGCTATCCCACCCTTCCGAACATCATGAAGGCCAGGAAAAAAGAGATTACCACGTTTCAGGCTGGAGACCTCTCCTCCGAGCCTCCGCTTACAGGTTCGTCATCCTTTCGCCATCCTGAAAAGAAAGGCAGTGGAGTCGTTCTCGAAGGGAGTGTCGATGAACTGGTAGAAAAGGTGATTGTCATTCTAAAAGATAAAACAGCGGTACTTCGCTGAGGAGACACAAATGAAGCTATTACTCGTTGGCGAATACAGGGAAGGCAGACTTCTCGATACTTCTGCAGAACTCTTTGGTTTTGCAGCCGCAATCGGTGGAGATGCCTCCATATTTCTTGTAGGGAGCGCCGAAGATGTTCCGGCATTCAGCGGTGCGCTCTACCTGGTCGATGCCGGTCTCTACGGCGAATACAACCCTGAAGTCCATAAGCAACTGTTGTTGAAGGCCGTCGAAGAGGTGAACCCGGACCTAATCGTTTTCATCCACTCATCCTACGGCTGGGATCTTGCTCCCCGCGTTGCCGCAAGCCTCAAGGTTGCCCAGGTCTCCGAGGTGATCGGTTTTGCCGATAATGCCTATGAGGTGGGATGCTGCAATGCGAAGATGCACCGTAACGTCACTCCTTCGACTTCGAAAGCGGTGATCACGATTCAGGCAGGAGCGTTTCCAGCGCTTCAGTCGGAAGGCACTCCTTTGGTGAAGGTTCTCTCGACCGACGTGGCTTCGACCACTGAATTTCTTGGCTACGAGCCAGCCGAAGCAAAGGATGTAAACCTGGCCAAAGCCGAGATCGTTGTCAGCGCAGGACGCGGGATCGGGAAAAAAGAGAATATCGAGGTGATCCGCAGTCTCGCCAAAGCTTTCGGTGGCGAGCTCGGCGCGAGCCGTCCCGTGGTCGACGCAGGCTGGATCGATCATGGTCATCAGGTAGGCTCAACTGGTCAGACTGTTGCGCCAAAGCTCTATGTGGCTTGCGGTATCTCAGGTTCCATCCAGCACCTTGCCGGAATGAAGAAGTCAGGGTTCATTCTGGCCATCAATAAAGACAAGGATGCTCCTATCGGCGAAGTAGCCGATGTTCTTGTTGTAGCCGATGTACTGCAGTTTGTTCCGGCACTGACGGCGAAGCTCTCCTGAGAGGGCGATTGCCAGCATTTATAATATTAATCTGCCGGCTCCATCAGCAGCTCCGATTTGCAGCAACCCATCCACAAACAGGAATTTACCATGAACCTTGACCTTTCAGAAGAGCAGAAACTGATACAGGATACCGCACGGGACTTTGCTCGAGATCGTCTTGAGCCGGTTGCAGCCGAACTTGATGATGGGGGTGATCGCTCTATCATGCTCGACAACCTGAAGCTGCTTGCTGAACTCGGCTTCATGGGATTGAACGTTAGTCATGAGTACGGTGGCGCCGACGCCGGGGCGGTTGCTTTCAGCCTTGCCATTACTGAACTTGCCAGGGCATGCGCCTCAACGGCCGTGACCGTATCGGTCAACAACATGGTCTGCGAGGTGATACAGTCTGTTGGCAGCAACGAGCAGAAAACATGTTACATCACAAAGATTTGCTCCGGTGAATATGCTGCGGGCAGCTTTGCGCTGACCGAACCCGGCGCAGGCTCCGACCCCTCATCCATGGTGACCAGGGCAGAGGCCTCTGGTGGCGGATTTGTCTTGAATGGATCGAAGATCTACATCACCAGTGCGCCTTACGCAGGAGTTTTCGTGGTCTGGGCTGTCACCGACCCGACGGCGCCCAAGGGCAAGGGGATCAGTTGCTTTCTCATCGAAGCAGGAACACCCGGTCTTATCATCGGTAAGGAGGAGCGCAAGATGGGTCAGCACGCCTCGGCTACCAATGAGGTGATTTTCCAGGATTGTCGAATTCCGGAGAGTGCGCTTATGGGCAAGCTGAACGATGGTTTCCGTATCGCAGTTGTCGAACTTGCCGGAGGTCGCATCGGCATCGGCTCCCTCGGTCTCGGTATCGGGCTTGCTGCAATTGACCGTGCTACAGCGTACGCCGTCGAGCGCGTCCAGTTCGGCCAGAAGATTTCAAGTTTTCAGGCTATCCAGTGGATGATCGCCGACGCAAACACCCGTCTGGAGGCTGCTCGACTGCTCCTCATGAACGCCGCGTTCCGCAAGGAGAACGGTCGTTCGTTCGCAAAGGAGGCCGCCATGGCCAAGATGTTTGCCACTGAAGCGGCGAACGATGCCTGTTACCAGGCGCTTCAGATGTTTGGCGGTTATGGCTATACCAAGGATTTTCCTATAGAGCGCTACGCCAGGGATGCCCGTATTACGTCAATCTACGAAGGTACCAATGAAATTCAACGTTTGATCATATCGCGCGAGATTCTGAAAAACTATTCCGCATAACGCTTTTCATATCAAACAACGACAAATATGAGTATTGATAAACGGATTACCCTCCAGCAGGCGGTCGAAATCATCAAGGATGGTTCACGACTGACCTTTTCCGGCTTCACCATCTGGCGGCGCCCAATGGCTGTCGTGTATGAATTGATCCGCCAGCACCGCAAGGGACTGCATCTCATTGAGGTAAATGGAGGTTCTCATACCGAGTTTCTTGTCGGCGCAGGTTGTGTCGACATCTGGGAGTCCTGCTGGGTTGGTCATGAACTTTACGGCAAGTATGGCGCGAACGTCTCACGCAAGGTTCGCGAAAAGTCGCTGATCGTTGAGGACTATAGCCATGCCGAGATGCTCTACCGGTTTGCCGCAGCCTCCCAGGGTGTTCCGTATGCGGTGGGTCAGACCTCCCTCGGTACCGATATCCACAATCCTGAGTACGATATGCTCGGTCGCGCGGGACTGCGTGATGGCAAAAGGATTGCAAAGCACAAATATATCTTTACCGAAGATTCTTTCTACGGTGCTGGTTCGCTGGTGCTTGTTCCTGCCGCAAAAGTCGATATTGCCGTGCTGTTTGTTCATCAGGTCGGCGAAGAGGGGACGGTACGGATCAATGGTCAGTTCTACTCGGATCCGGAAGTTGCCAGGGCGGCCGACACTACCATCGTCGTGGCAGAAGAGATCGTACCCGAAGAGTATCTCCGCCGAGACTCCACCAGGAACAACATCCCCAGCTTCGAGGTCGACTATATCCTCGAGTGTCCGTTCGGCGCCCATCCCTCAGGAGTGTTTGGTCGCTATGATGTGGATGGTGAGTTCCTCAAGCATTTCTATGCCACCACCAGAACTCAGGAGGGTTTTGATGCGTTCGCCAAGGAGTGGATCCATGGGCACGATCAACTGAGCTACCTTGAAAAGCTGGGCTGGTCGAGGATGTTGAATCTTAGAGCAAATTCAGCACTGAACTACACTCCACGCAAAACAAAAGGAGGGAACTGAAGATGAGTAAACATGCACTGCCCGGAGAATACAGTCTCCCCGACCTTCTGTGCTGCGCAGCCTCCCGCGAGGTACGCGACAATGAAGTCGTTTTTGCTGGAACCGGCCTGCCGATGGTTGCTATCTTGCTCGCACAGCGGACCCATGCGCCCAACTTGAAGCTGATTTTCGAAGCCGGTACCCTCGACGGACGCCCGCCGGAACTGCCGACTTCGGTCGGTGCCTCTTGCTGTGAAATTGGCGCGTCCCGTTCCTCCGGACTGAACGACGCGTTCTCTATAGCTCAGCGGGGATATGTCGATCTCGGATACCTTGGAGGGGCCGAAGTCGATCAGTACGGCAACGTCAACACCACCTGCATTGGCGATTATCTCCATTCCGAGCTGCGGCTGACCGGGAGCGGCGGCAATCCGGACATCAACTCATTCGCTTCCCGCACGGTATTCATCATGCTGCATGAGAAGCGGCGTTTTGTCAATAATGTCAGCTACATCACCAGCCCCGGATGGCGTGTGAAGAAATGGCCGGGAGGCGAATTTGTTCATCGCCGCGACCTCTACGGCTCGGCCTTCAGGGGAGGCCCGTCCGCAGTCATCAGCACGGTCGGTGTGTTCCGCTTTGACGAAGAGACAGGATGCATGTTCCTTGATACCTGCCATCCTGGCAAAACGCCCGAGGAGATCAAGGATCTCTGCCAGTTCGACCTCGATATTTCAAGGGTCAAGGGCGAGACCGAAGTTCCGACGCTTGAGGAACTTCGGATTATCCACGAAGTGCTCGACCCGGAAGAGATTTTCATCCCGAAAATCAAGAAGCATGCACACGCCTGACAAAGCCTTCCGGGAAGCTTATTACAATGACCATTTACTGTGCGAGGCTGCTTTATAAGTAAAATTATAAGCAGCTTTTTCAGCCGCGTTCCGCTATAGGTCAGAAAGAGATGATGTTCCCTTCGTCAGGTTATGAGTCAGACCGATTTGGATGGCTGTTTTGACTGGGCGGAAAGCTTGCCTCCGTAATGCCCGAGAAGTGTTACCACCGGCAGCATTGAAAAAAGAATTACAATATAGAGCCAGTGCTCAATACCGTTGTTGCTCATTACATCGGGAGAGCTGAGCCTGATAAAAACAGCAGAAGTACAGAGCGAAAAGAGCAGGCCGGAAAGCCTGATTTTTTTTATAAAGACAGGGGCTTTAGCACCACGATATTTTGTTTTCCAATCGTGGATACCTGAAAAAAAAGAAGCAGGAACAGCCAGTACGACAACGAGAATAAGATGCTCAACGGTATGCTCAAAATAGCTGTTGGCGGTTGAAAGTGTCAAGATCAAGTACAGCACTGCAACCGGGATCAACCCGTTACTGAAATGTGCAGCAATGGCATGAAACAGAAATGTCTTTTTCATTTCTTTGAAGAGTCCCTGACCTGGCATAGAAACTTTCTCCTTGTTACGCGTTTGTTAAAATGTTCTCAAGTAATAACGCTATAAAGTATAATACCGTTTTAAAAATAATCGATGTTTTTTTACTCTTCTTGAAGTTTATTCGCAGGGGAAGGTATAACTTACCCTATCAACTAAAATGTTGCAAGTTCATTACACGATTACTCTGCTTGGCCGTTTATGGCGGTTATAAAAAAAATTTTAGCCTTTAACACCGGCTCATCAAGTATCAAGTTCTCGATGTATGAGATTGGTGAAGCTGAACGCCTTGTTTTTACTGGTTCCCTGAGCCGGCTCGGTAGCTCTGGTACCATGTTTTTTGTCCGGGATGCTCAAGGAAACTCTCTCGTAAGTGAGAGCGTTGGAGCACAGCATCATGATGCTGCATCTGAGTATGTTTTTTCTTGGATTGCGTCGCAGGGTATCGGCTTCAAACCTGATGCTGTGGGTCATCGCATTGTCCATGGCGGTCCACTCTATTCCATTCCTCAGTGCGTGACACCTGAACTTATTGCCTCACTCGAGACAATGACTCCCTATGCTCCAGAACATCTGCCACAAGCAATAAATGCTGTCAAGTATATCGCGAAACGGTTTCCAGAAACTCTTCAGATAACCTGTTTCGATACCTTGTTTCATTCAACCATGCCTCCAATCGCCAAACTCTACGCGCTGCCCGAATCTATTCGCCGCGAAGGTGTCCGGCGTTACGGATTTCATGGTCTTTCTTATGAGTATATTCTTCTTGAACTCAAGCGACAGCAGGGCTTGCAGGTATTACAAAAGAGGATGATTTTTGCTCATCTTGGTCATGGCGCCAGTATGGTTGCCGTGAAAAACGGAAAAAGTATAGAAACGACGATGGGGTTTTCTCCAGCGGGAGGCTTGATGATGAGTACTCGTACAGGCGACCTTGATCCCGGAGTGATTTTGTTTCTGCTGCAGCAGGATAAGATGACCCCAGCCGCAATCAAAGAGATGGTAAATCGTCGGTCAGGACTGCTCGGTGTTTCAGGCATAACTGACGATATGCGTGAGCTGCTTGATGCTGAAAATAGTGACGACCGTGCAGGGGAAGCGGTTGCATTATTTTGTTATCAGGCACGTAAATATATTGGGGCTCTTTCCGCCGTTCTTGGCGGCCTTGATACTCTGGTCTTTACCGGTGGCATTGGTGAACACTCCCCTGAAATCAGGAGTCGAATCTGTACCGACCTGGAGTTTCTTGGTGTGAGAATTGATGAGGAAAAAAACAGGACAAATTCATTCCTCATATCACAGGATAACAGTCACGTGGACATTCGGATTATGAGCACCAACGAAGAATTGATGATTGTCCGCCACACCATGAGCATTCTGAAAAAGTTGAAAAGGTAACTGAAATTAACCTTTATCCATAGAAAGTACGATGATAACGAGCCATCCAACACCGGACAGAGAGCCACTGACACCGCTTTCTCAAGAGGAACTTCACTTGATCAATGCCTACTGGCGTGCGGCAAACTACCTTTCGGTCGGGCAGATATACCTGATGGACAATCCGCTCCTCAAGGAGCTACTGAAACCTGAGCATGTCAAGCCTCGGCTTCTGGGACATTGGGGCACCACTCCCGGACTGAATTTCATCTACGTGCATCTTAATCGTGTAATCCGGCAACGGAACCTTGATGTTCTCTACATTGCTGGCCCTGGTCATGGCGGTCCTGCCCTCGTGGCCAATGTCTGGCTTGAAGGTACATACAGCGAATATTATCCCTCAGTTTCTGAAGATGAAGCCGGTATGAAAAATCTGTTCAGGCAGTTTTCATTTCCCGGCGGAATACCAAGTCATGTTGCCCCCGAAACACCGGGCTCCATCCATGAAGGGGGCGAGCTCGGTTATTCGCTTTCACATGCATTCGGAGCTGTATTCGATAATCCTGATCTTGTCGTGGCTTGCGTTGTCGGTGATGGTGAAGCTGAAACTGGCCCGCTGGCCACATCATGGCATTCGAACAAATTTCTCAACCCCGCTCGTGACGGGGCTGTGCTTCCGATTTTGCACCTGAACGGATATAAAATTGCCAATCCAGCTTTACTTGCCCGCTTGCCGCACGATGAACTGGAGAGTCTGATGAACGGGTACGGATACACACCCTGTTTCGTTGAAGGCTCCGATCCTGAAGCCATGCATCAGAATATGGCCGCTGCGTTTGATGCCTGTTTTGAACAGATTGCACAAATTCAGCGTGAAGCTCGGGAGCACGGCGTTCAGGAAAGACCGAGATGGCCCATGATTGTTTTGCGATCACCGAAAGGCTGGACTGGACCAAAAGAGGTTGACGGCAAAAAAACCGAAGATTTCTGGAGATCACACCAAGTGCCTTTTGCTGAGGTACGAGAAAATCCTGCTCATCTCAGGCTGCTTGAAGAGTGGATGCAAAGTTACAGACCGGAAGAGCTCTTCACACCATCGGGTGCACTAAAACCGGAACTGAAGGCCTTGGCGCCTGCAGGTCAGAAAAGAATGGGTAGCAGCCCTCATGCCAACGGAGGAGTTCTTCTGAAACCATTGCGTATGCCTGATGTTCGGCAGTATGCGGTTTCCATTCCTTCTCCAGGAGGGGTTATGGCCGAACCCACAACAGTTATGGGCATTTTTTTACGGGATGTCATGAAAATGAACGAAGACACCTCCAATTTTCGAATATTCGGACCTGACGAGACGGCATCCAACAGGCTTGGAGCACTCTTTGAAGTTACTGACCGAGTCTGGATGGACAGGGTTATGCCTTATGACGATCATCTTTCCCCTGATGGCCGGGTTATGGAAATCCTCTCCGAACATACCTGCCAGGGCTGGCTTGAAGGCTATCTGCTCACCGGAAGACATGGATTTTTCTCCTGCTATGAGGCATTTATCCATATTATTGACTCAATGTTTAATCAGCATGCAAAATGGCTGAAGATAACCCGTGATGAAATTCCCTGGCGTCGTCCGATTGCCTCACTGAAC
>CAIYWF010000114.1 GCA_903929845.1 uncultured Chlorobiaceae bacterium
ATATCGGTGGCCTTTTCAATATCGTTTGCGGCACCCGTGCTGGTTTCATTAAATATAAGTTCTTCGGCAACTCTTCCGCCAAGCGCATAGGTAATCATGGCAAGAAGGTACTCTTTATTCTGAGTGTAGCGATCCTCAAGAGGCAGGTAAGCAGTAAGCCCGAGACTCCTTCCCCTTGGAATGATCGTGACCTTATGAATAGGATCAGAGCCCTTAGTATACATTGAAACAAGTACATGACCAGTTTCGTGATAGGCAGTGAGCTTTTTCTGCTCGTCAGAAATAAACATGCTTTTTCTTTCAGGGCCCATCAGAATCTTGTCGCGAGCCTGCTCAAAATTCTCGGCAGTAATAAGCTCCTGCTCATGGCGAGCAGCAAGAAGCGCAGCCTCATTGACAAGGTTCGCCAGATCGGCACCGGAAAATCCTGGTGAGCTTTTTGCAAGGACGTTTATATCAACACTTTCATCAAGAGGCGTATTGCGGGTATGGATTAATAAAATAGCTTCACGCCCCCGAATATCGGGCTTGTCGATAGTGATCTGGCGATCAAACCTGCCTGGCCGGAGCAGTGCTGTATCAAGAACATCAGGCCTGTTTGTTGCAGCAATCAGGATGACATTCTCATTTGTCGTAAAGCCATCCATTTCAACAAGAAGCTGGTTCAGGGTCTGCTCTCTTTCATCGTGTCCCCCTCCAAGGCCTGCTCCCCGGCTGCGCCCGACCGCATCTATTTCATCAATAAAGACAATACATGGAGCATTTTTCTTTGCCTGTTCAAACAGGTCCCTCACTCTGGCTGCCCCAACACCAACAAACATTTCAACAAAATCAGCACCGGATATGGAAAAAAAAGGAACTTTCGCTTCTCCTGCAATTGCTTTGGCAAGAAGGGTTTTGCCGGTGCCTGGAGGACCCAGCAGCAAAACGCCTTTTGGTATTTTGCCGCCGATTTTCTGGAACTTTTCAGGATTCGTAAGAAATTCTACCGTTTCCTGCAGCTCTTCAATTGCCTCGTCAACTCCTGCAACATCTCGAAACGTGACTTTTACATCAAATTCGCTGACAAGCTTTGCACGGCTTTTGCTGAAGCTGAAAATATTTTTGGCCTGGGCTCCGTTTTGCCCGTTCATCTTTCTGATAAGGAAAAAATAGATAAGGCCGAAGATGACCCATGGAGCGAACAGAATAATAAAAGTGTTCAGGCCGCTGGTGCCTTCTTCGACTTTGAGCCGGACTCCCTTGTCGGCGAGGAGATCAGCCTGTTCAAGGGTGAAAGATGGAATTCGGACGGCAAAGTGATCGGTTTTCAGGCTTGTGCTGTTGACAAGTTGCAACTGAGCGGGTGCGTTGAGTTTTACATTCAGGATTGCTGATTTATCCTCATAAGTCTTGACTGTCACCTCGGTGACAAGCGCTCTGGAAAGAAGAGATTTGTATTCATTATAAGTGATTTCAGGGTTGTTCGGGCTTGCAAAAAATCGTTGAAACATAAAAAGCATCAAAAGCCCAAACATCATAAAAACGATAAAACGCGGAGACTTTCCCTGTGGGGTTTCGCCTTTTCCCTGAAACCATCCGGTGCTGCGCTCATCGTCATTTACCGGCTTGAATTTATTGCGGGAAGCATCTTTTTCAGGCTTCTTTACTGGATTTTCAGGCATAAAATAGACAGAATGATAATGTAAAATGTAACTCACTTAAATTACAGTAATTAAAAGTAAAATGACAATTGAAAATAAAAAGTTTATTTAAATTATTGCGATCATACCGAAAATTTGCGTCTGTTGCCATTGGATTCAAGACTTTTAGGTTAATCTGTTATCTTATGACTAAAAGCACTGAGTTTTTGTTTAAATTCACTGCTCTTGTAATACTTTCACTCTCAACAATTAACAAGCACGACGCTCATTATGGTTGGTCAAAGGGTTAGAACCAGGTTTGCACCTTCTCCAACAGGATATTTACATGTAGGCGGACTAAGAACCGCTTTGTATAATTACCTGTTTGCAAAAAAAATGAATGGAGA
>CAIYWF010000115.1 GCA_903929845.1 uncultured Chlorobiaceae bacterium
ATAGACGACCCGCTCTTGCAGCGTCTGCTGGAACTGGCCGACCAGTGACGGATCGGTAATTCGCCACATCCGGTTTTTCACCCCCTGAAACTCTGCATCAATCACTGGCTCATTGGCCTCTGCAAAGCTTTTCATCAGTCGATCGACATTTTTGCTTTCGTCAGCATAGAGTCCAAAAATACTGCTGATATTGGTTTTGGTTTTTCTGAAGAGGTTGAGGCGGTCTGCCTTTGGGCCTGAAAGAGTTTTTTCGTGGGGCAGCACCTTTTTTTCCGCAAAATCGTGCAGACGCATGGCGGCAAAAAAGCCGCACCGGGTGTGCGAAACGCCGTCTACATCATCAAAAGTCTGAAAATAGGGATAGATCGCTGGCTCTGGGTCGTGTTGAAGCTTTCCGGCCTGAAGCCACTCTGTAAGGCGTAACCCTGCCGCTTCATAAGGGTCGGCCTCCTTCGGAAGTTCGAGCCTTATGGCGTTGAACGGAGAGTTGTTGTAGAGCTGCTGCTGAAAAGCAGGAGAGATAACATCGTAAGGCGGGCAAATCAGTTCTCCAGCACCCTTAAGTAATTCGGGATTATACAAAATCCCTTTGAAAGGTATAATTTCCGGCATAAGCAACAAGAATTAAAATATTATTACCGGGCGCAAAACCCGGCTCGCGGAGAAATCCAGAAATCGTCATGGCCATCCTTTACCAGCACGATTATCCTTCTGTTTTTACAAAGTTCGAGAACTGCAAGAAAAGTAACTACAAGAACAAGACGCTCCGTGACACCATCAAGAACTGAAAGAAAAGAGAGTTCCCGGCGCTCATGAAGTCTCGAAAGAATCATGGCTGTCTGTTCTTCAATCGTGACTGGCGCATCCATAACATTGCGCGTTGCGGGACGAGGCAAGCTCTCAAGCACAGACTTGTAGGCCAGCATGAGATGGTAGAGTGTTGGCCGATGAACCAACTCATCCAGCTCATCAATAACCCTGGGCTCAAAATCTTCAAAAGAACCACGAGCAAAAAGGTTTTGACGTACTTCGGCAAGCTGAGTCAGTGCACTGGCAGCCTCCTTGATCCGTTTATATTCAAGTAAACGCTGAACAAGTTCGATCCTCGGATCAAACTCGTCGGTTTCGACATCATTCTGAACTTGACGCAGTAGAAGCATTTTCGCCTTGATGCTCATCAGCATGGATGCCATATAAATAAAATCAGCCGCAATTTCAAGATTGAGATTGCTGACATCCTGGATATAGCCAATAAAATCTGCGGTAATTTTTGAAATCGGAATATTATAAATGTCCAGTTCATCACGCCTGATAAAAAAAAGCAGCAGATCAAGCGGCCCATCAAATTCCTCAAGGCTGATCCTGAACATGAGCGGGGAGGTCTGTTGATAAGAGTAACCATAAGGAAGATAGAAAAAGCTGGGGTAACATGTACAAATAAACACCGGTGAATAACATTATTGCACCGTATGAAAAAAAGGAAACTTTAACATTCCCGAAAACTTCATTATTTATAAACAGATACCGTTGAAACTTCCGCCGACTCAATATCAATGAAAAGGACTTTGTATTTTGTTACTGTTGCCGCAGCGTTTATGTTGCTCATGACCCGCATCGGCCATGCTGAGTCGGCAAACAATTTTTTCGATCAGGGATTTGAAAAGCACCAGCAGGGCGAACTTGCAAAGGCCGTTAAATTGTATACCAAAGCTATCGACGACAACCCGGCTTTTGCCATGGCCTTCCAGATGCGTGGCATAGCACTGCAACAGTTGAAAAAATATCCTCAAGCCATTAATGACTATTCAATGGTCATAACATACGGCGAACCGTATTTCAAGGCTGTCGGTTACTATAATCGGGGGATCGTGAAAAACATAACCGGAGACTTTGCTGGAGCTATTCCCGATTTTTCACAGGCCATTGAACTTGATAAAAAAATGGCTGCGGCATTTTTTCACCGTGGTATCGCCAAAAGCAAAATCGGCGATTTGGCAGGACAGACTGAGGACTTTTGCCAAGCGGCTCAACTTGGCGATGTCAATGCAGAAAGGTGGCTCAACACCTATTATCCTGAATGGAAACAGCACCAGCAGCCAGCACCACCACCCCCGAACCCCAAGGAGAGTCCGACATAAGATTGACAATGCCTGATTTTCCTTAGGGAGGCTCAGTGCATCTGGCAAGGCACGTGACCCTGCCAGACGCGCTAAGACGGTGCAATCTAAATCGCCTTACCTCCGCGCTCCCTGGTTCTGATACGGATACACTCTTCAAGCGGAGTTATAAAGATCTTTCCGTCACCTATTTCCCCAACACCGTGACTCGCAGAATTAATGATGGTATCGACAGTGATATCGACAAACTCATTATTAACCGCAATATCAAGCCTTATTTTCGGAATCAGGTTCGGCGCTATTTTCTGACCCCTGTAAATATCGATATCCTCTTGCCTGCCATGTCCGGTTACACGGCTGACGGTTATCCTTGTTATATCGGCCTGAATCAGAGCCTCACGAACATGGTCAAGCCTGTCCGGCTGAATGATTGCTGTTATCAGTTTCATTGCAAAAAATTAGTTAAGGTTGATAAGACCGTATCCATGCTCACCGTGCATGCTGTGATCAAGACCGGACATTTCATCAATTTCAGAGATACGCAGACCGAT
>CAIYWF010000116.1 GCA_903929845.1 uncultured Chlorobiaceae bacterium
AAGGGGGCAGATGAAATTGACAATCTCGGCAGCTTTGTTCGCAATGAGACCTCAAAATATATGGACTATATGAAAGATCATGGCCACTATGCCGATGCATACTTTTCTATCGGTACTGATGTGGTTGATGAAGTCAACAAACTAGTTCCGGCTATTACCGAAAAATTTCCGGCTATCGTCTTTTTCGGGGGTCAGCTTGTCTTTTCCAAAGAGTCCCTGATGGATCGCTGGCTGCACAACTACACGGTTTTTGCCATACAGCAGAACCTCTATCTTCATGGCATTCCCTGTATAATTTTACCGATCAAGGTATGACTGAGTCTTTCTCTACCCTATTCGCACATGCAGCGTTACAGCATCAGCATCCCTCCCGAGACCGGGATATAACAGCCCGTCACGAATCTGCTGTGGTCGGAAGCCATAGCAAGCACGGCACCCGCTACATCTTCCGGGAGGGCAACCCGCTTCAGGGGGGCCATGTCCGCCATCATTGCTTTCTGTTCCTCGGGCAACCAGGAGGTAGCATCGGTCAACGTAAGGCCGGGGGCAATCACGTTTACGCGTATGCCGAAAGGCCCAACCTCTTCCGCAAGAGAGCGGACGAAGGCGTCAAGGCCCGATTTCGCAGTGGAGTGAGCAATGAAACCCGGTGATGAGTGGCGCGACAGTGTGCTTGAAATGGCGATGATGCTTCCCGACTTTCTATCGATCATGCTTGGCAACACAGCTTGGCAACTGAAAAATATCGACTTGAGCTCTCCGCAAAGCTTCGCTTCGAACTCATTCCAGGAAAATTGCATGAAAGGTTTTACAGGAAAACCAATCGCAGCGTTGCTTACCAGAAGGTCGACCGGACCGAGGCTTTTTTCCACCTCTCCGACCATCAACCGCACCTGCTCCTCGTTGCGAACATCCGCCCTGACGGGATATGCCCTGCCGCCTGCTTTCACAATTTCCTCAACAACAGCGATCGCCGCGCTTTCACTCTGGAAATAGTTTACCGCGACAGCAGCGCCTTCAGCAGCGAGAAGTTTGGCCGTAGCCCGGCCTATGCCCCGGCTTGCGCCCGTGACCAATGCAACTTTGCCTTTCATATCCTGTAACCCTCCATTTGTTAAGAAAAATCGTTGAAACATGGAAATATCTATCAAACATAACAAAGAGGAACAGAAATACCCAAAAGAGTGGTTCCCGGAAAGATTTTTTGAAAGAAAATAAATGGTATTGCGTAACAGAAGTAGGAAGCAGGGTAAGCTTGGTTCCAAAGAATTAACAAATCCAAACTTAAATTTTATATGAAAAAGAATTTCATCGCAGGCGTTATCGTATCACTCGCTATCTCCGGAATCTTCGGTGGCGTATCTTTCGCAGCAGACAAGGCTGCTGACACAAAGCCAGCAGTAAAGACCGAAGCAAAAGCAGAGGCAAAAGTTGAGAAGAAAGCTGCAAAGAAGAAAGCTGCAAAGAAAACCAAGAAAGTTGAAGCTGCTGCACCAGAAGCAGGCAAATAAGGTTTTCTTAGAGAAGTGTTTAATACAGAAAAAGCCCCTTCGCAAGTCGGGGCTTTTTCTGTATTAAATTGCCTGGAATGTTGTAATGGCAGGAACTGAAGTGCCACCCTTTGGTATAAAAGTTTGAAATTTTCGGAGTATTTTTCGATGTGGCTCACTGTCGTTATTATTATTTCAATTTCTATATGATTCAACACAACTTTTCCAAACCCTGGAAGCATATTCAGCACTTGGTGTTAGCAGTGCTCTTATTTCTCGGTGCGTGCAGCACTCAAAATCAGTCTGATAATGAGAGCGCTTCAATAACCGCAAAAGAATCCGCTCTCAACCTGAAGCTTGCTGCAGGCAAAACACTCTATGAATCCAATTGCGCCGCCTGCCATGATTCAGGGTCATCCGGAGATCCGAAACTGAGCAACAAGGAGGCCTGGATTGGTCGTATGGCAGAAGGAAAAGAGGTCATGACTAAAAAAGCAATTGCAGGAATCGATGGCAAGATCGGCATGATGCCTCCAAGAGGTGGGAATACATCTCTGACCGACGAAGATGTTAAAACGGTCATTCTCTATATGACCTCTCAAATAAATAGATGCGAGGAAAACACCTCTGTTGAATCACCTGTGTTATAAAATGAGTATTGACTCCTTCCTATAAAACCATACCAGCCAACAGTTTATTTTTCCAACTGATAGCAGAACACCATAGCTCAGATAAGAACGGTGTTTGCTGGATCTAAACCAGTTGTCACCAGCGAAACCTCCTGTCATTTCTTGATATAAGCGTTAAGCCCGATCGTCACCGGTTTGCCTTCAATCATCACTGAGGTCACCGTATTGCCGTGAGTACTTGCCACAACAAGCGTCTTGCCTGATGAAGAGGGAGTAGGCGTTTCCAGATCAATTTCGATACAGAGTTTGCCGTTCTTGATTTCAACTGTCATGGCCATGGTGGTGGTTTGTTTGGTTTTGAGTGAATGATAAAGGGAGAATATAACGAAAAACGGACAAAGTGGGCAGAGGGGAGTGGAGTATGCTCTTTTTGCCATGAGCCACCCCTGCCGGTTTCGAATGATTGCAGTCCCGGTGTGATTTTATGCACAGAAATACTGAAAAATCTATGCGATTAACTACATTAAAAAATTGTTAGTTGCATAGAAAATAAAGGGCATAACACTGATGGCAAGCAATAACGGTAATGGAAAATCCCTCGAATCCTGGATCTGGGATGCGGCATGTTCCATCCGTGGAGCCAAAGATGCTCCGAAGTATAAGGACTTCATTCTCCCGCTCATCTTCACCAAGCGCCTCTGCGACGTCTTCGATGATGAGGTCAACCGTATAGCGGGGGAGGTCGGCTCACGCAAGAAGGCCTTCCAGTTGGTCAAGGCCGACCACAAGTTGGTACGATTCTATCTACCCCTCTTGCCGGACGATCCCGAGCAGCCCGTCTGGTCCATCATCCGCAAGCTCTCCGACAAGATCGGAGAAGGCGTCACCACTTCTATGCGGGCCATTGCCAGAGAAAATCCGCTCCTGCAGGGCATCATTGACCGCGTCGACTTCAACGCCACCACCCACGGCCAGCGCGACCTTGATGACGACCGCCTCTCCAACCTCATCGAGGCTATCAGCACCAAACGCCTCGGGCTCGATGACGTTGAGGCCGACATTATCGGCAAGAGCTACGAATACCTGATCCGCAAGTTCGCCGAAGGCGGCGGCCAGAGCGCTGGCGA
>CAIYWF010000117.1 GCA_903929845.1 uncultured Chlorobiaceae bacterium
GGATCAAACCAGGTGTAGGTACCTATCACCAAGCCAAGAGAGAGTTGCCCTATAAGCTTGTAGCGCGCCGAGAGCCCCCCCTTGATTTTTAACACCACCTTTCGGTAGTCATCAATGAAGCCGATAACGCCCATCCACAAAATAGCGAGCATGATCAGCCAGACATGAGGATCATTGAATTTTGACCAGAGCAACACGGAAAGTTCTATGGAAAATATAATGAGCAGCCCACCCATAGTGGGAAGTGACTTTTTCTTTTTATGTTCCGGTGGCGCCTCTTCCTTTATCGGTTCAATAAACCGGGCCTTCAGATATCTGATGAGTCCGGGACCGGCAAAGAGAGTAATCAGCAACGCTGTAATCGCCGCAGCACTTGCCCTGAAGGTAAGATACTCGATAACACGAAGTACGGGAAAGTGGAAAATATTGTTGATGTACTTCAACAGATAATAAAGCATACCGTATTTATTCTTCCCTTGTTATGGTTCTTGCAGTAATAAGAGACTCGACAACCTGTTCAAGCTTCATGCCCCGGGATCCTTTGAAAAGCACGACGTCATCCTCATGGAGCAGAGCGAGCAATTGCGCCAAAAGTTGTTCGCGACTTTCGAAATGGCCTCGGAAAGCACCTGGAGCTTCCAGACCGATAAGTCGGGCCTTGTCGCCAAAAGTAAGCAATATATCAACCGGTCGCTGCTGAATATAACGGCCAATAGTATCATGTTCAACATCTCCCGCCGCGCCGAGTTCAAGCATATCGCCCAGAACAGCAACCCTTTTACCTCCACACGGCATATCACAAAGCGCCTCGATTGCCTGTCGCATGGAGTCTGAATTGGCATTATAGGTGTCATTAAGAATCCTGAGGCCAAATGAGTCAACGACCTCAAGCCGTTTCCAGCCAGGAGCGGGAATGAGACGCTCAAGCCCTTCACGAATCTGCAAAAGTGAAAGTCCGAAATGGGACCCGACTGCGGCTGAGGCAACAGCGTTGATGACATTGTGCCTGCCTGTAAAATTCAGAATAATCTTTTCGCTGCCTGTAGCCGTACATAAATGAAAAGAGAGACGACCATCCTGTTCCACAAAAATCTCTCTGGCCCAACAGATATGATCAGGACTTTCCGACGTGCCGTAACAAAAACTCCCTGCAAGCCCTGCGCCAGCATCCCTGAGCCGCAGATCATCGTTGTTGATGAACGCAATACCCCCGTTCCGGCGCACATAGTCGTAAAGCTTTGTTTCAGCAGCGGCGACACCGTCAAGATCAAGAAGAAACTCAAGATGTTCATGACCAATATTGGTCAGAAGAGCGTGGGTTGGTCTGGCAATGTCGGCAAGCAAGGCCATCTCTCCCGGATGATTGATCCCCACCTCGACAACAGCAATGCCTGTATCGCGCTGGAGTTGCAGCAGAGTAAGAGGAACTCCGAGATGATTGTTCCGGTTCCCCTGGCTCACCGTAACATTGTAACCAGTTCCAAGAACCGCAGCAACCATCTCCTTGGTCGTAGTTTTCCCATTACTGCCGCCGATAGCCACAACAGGAACAGAAAAAGTGCTCCGATACATCGTTGAGAGACGCTGCAAACCAGCAACAGGATCGGTAGTGACAAGAAAACCTTTCCCGGGCGGCGGCTTCGGAAAGCCTTCTGCTTTATACCACTCACGACTCACCATAGACCAGGATGCGCCGTTATCAAAGACCGTCCGGATATAGCTGTGGCCATCCGTTCTCTCACCCTTCAGTGCAATAAAAATACCGCCGTCAGTAATCTCTCTTGAATCAATAACAACTTTTGGCTCAACAATCTCCAGAGAGGGGGGGACCGCCCCGGCGACAACAACCTCTCCGAAATCCCTGAAATCATTGATATTCAAAACACCTTTCACTTTGGTTTTCTCTCCTTCTCCAGATATCCGGCACCGTTTTCCTGCAAACATTGTCGTAAAATATCCCGATCTGAAAAATAATGTTTATGCCCGGAAATCTCCTGAAACTTTTCATGCCCTTTGCCTGCTACAAGAAGAACATCTCCCTGCTTGAGCATCGAGACCGCAGCCCTTATGGCTTCAGACCGGTCGCTGATCCTCCTGTAACGGCTGCCGGTGATGCCCCGCTCAATTTCATCAAGAATCAGCTCAGGATCCTCATCTCTGGGATTATCAGCAGTAATAATGACCTCATCGGCCGTTTCAGAGGCGATACGCCCCATTTCAGGGCGTTTTAAGCGGTCTCGGTTGCCCCCGCACCCAAAAACCACAATGAGACGAGACCTTTCAGGCTTCAAGCTACGCAAGGTATCAAGTGCCTTGAAAAGTGCATCCGGAGTATGAGCATAATCAACAAAAACAGAGCCCCCCTGACTCCTGTCACCGATTCTTTCCATGCGCCCCTCAACTGTGGAAATCTCCGAAAGAGAACGACAGATCACTTCGGGGGCAAGACCCATCCCGCTCCCGATCGCCGCCGCCTCAAGCTCATTCATGACATTAAAGACCCCGGGCAAACCAACCTGCATGGTCATAACCGTATCAGGGAAATGCAGGGTGACCGTGCTTGACGCAAGAGTGCTCTGAAGAATATCGGCTTTAAAAAAGCGGCAGCACGAAAACACAGGAGCCGCTCCTGACCGCAGGCTGCAACAGTATATTTTTTCAGGAGCAATCCGTTCTGCCATCTGTACAGCATAGGGGTCATCGATATTGAAGACGGCAAATCCTGCCGGGGCAAGCTGGTCGAACAACTGCTGCTTGGCTGAAGCATACTCCTGCATGGATGCGTGAAAGTCAAGATGCTCCATGCTCAGGTTGGTAAAAAGTGCAGCATGAAACCTGATGCCGTAAACTCTCTGCAGCACCAGTGCATGGGAAGAGACCTCCATAACTGCCGCCCTGCATCCAGCAGCAACCATCTCACTGAAAAGAGCATGCAAACCGTGAGCCTCTGGGGTGGTACGGTCAAGCGGAATATCGCGCGCTCCAATCCGGCAAAGATTCGTGCCGATATAACCAGCCGGAATGCCTCCGGCATTGAGCATTGCCGTGATCAGCTTTGCTGTAGTGGTTTTGCCGTTTGTACCGGTAACCCCGATAATCAGCAGCCGGTCTGAAGCATAATTATAAAAAATACGGGCCGCCTCGGCAAGAGCCTTTCGTGCATCAGAAACTCTTATGTAAAGAGTTGATACGTCAGGATCAGGCGGAAATTCTTCACAGATAACCGCTACTGCCCCTCCTTCGACAGCTCTTCGGATAAACCGGTGACCATCAGTACAGTAGCCTCTGACCGCCACAAAAAGCGCACCCGGCAGAACCTCACGTGAATCGCTGGTTATCATGCATACCGCACCACATGAACAGGTTTTACCAGCAAGCTCCAGAGGAGAAATACCTTTGAGCAACTCCTCCAGTTGCACCTGCGGCTGGCCATCACTCTCTTTCATCACTGTCATGAGGGGGTTCTGTTCATCTTCTTTAAAGAAAGCATCACCGCAATAACCCTTTTCTTTTCAACCTTGCTGCCTGGCAGAATGTTTTGACGAACAACAACCCCGTCAAAATCTCCGGAATACTCCATCTCGAGACTGAGCCATTTCAACAACCGCTGAGCATCAGGACCCTTCAACCCCCTGAGTTCTGGAACGGTCACCGTAGAAACAGAGTCAATAACCCCCTGTTCCGGAGATCGGATAGAAAGGTTTTTCTGCATCTCCTCCGAACAGGCAATCATTCTCGATGCAATCCCGGCAAAAACCGGAACAGCAACGGTTGCGGCATAGTAAGCCGTTTTTGGATTTTCAACAAGTACAATAATGGCATAGCGGGGAGTGGCAGCAGGAAAATAGCCGACAAATGAAGAGACGTAAGAACGGTTGGCATACGAACCTCCAGCCGCGCGGCGCGCGGTTCCTGTCTTGCCTGCCACATTCATTCTGATCAAGAGATCATTATTAGCCGTTCCACTGTCCACAACCGCTTTAAAATACTCTTTGTTGAGATATCGTGCTGTTGCGACTGAAACGACCCTCTGGACTTTTTCAGGAGCACCCTCCCGAACTACCTGACCCTTTGCATCAGTAATCTTCTTGATAATATAGGGCCGCATCCGCTCACCATCATTGGCAATGGTCGCGTAGGCCTGCAGGATCTGCAGCGGTGTGGTCATCACCTGATAACCATAGCCCATCCAGGGAAGCGTGGTCATATCCCACTGGGCAAGCGGACGAACAATTCCTCTTGCCTCACCAACCAGCCCGATACCCGTCTTCCTTCCAAAACCAAAATTTCTGGTATAGGCACTGAATTTTTCTCTCCCGACCCGCATAGCAGTCGTGGCCGCCACAATATTGCTTGAATGCATGATGGCCTGACGAAACGTTATGTATCCATAAGGTTCATGATCCGTGATCTTGAGTTTATAAAACGGCATAACCCCGTTATAGCCAAAGACCACATCCTCTGCTTTTCTGTTCAGCACTTCCGTTGCTGCAGCAGCCATGACCAGCTTGAACGTTGAGCCCGGTTCATACATTTCAGTCACCGCACGGTTCCGGGAATTTTCTTTGCTCCATGTTGACCTGTTGTTCAGATCAAACGCTGGATTGTTCGCCATGGCAAGAATCTCTCCGGTACGGACATCCATAACAATACTGGTCGCCGCATCAGCCCTGAAGGTAGCAACCGCTTTTGTAAGCTCATCTTCGACGATACTTTGAATATCCCCGTCGAGAGTCAGTTGTACGGCATCACCTTTGACGGCATCCTGTTGCTGAGCATCAGGCGCAGGGTAACGCACTCCAGTGGCGTTCCGCTGAAAATTTCTTGTGCCGTCAATCCCTTTAAGCTCCTTGTTCAACTGCAGTTCAAGTCCGCTGCTTCCGTCAATTTTACTTTTTTCGTTGCCGGTAAACCCAATCAACTGGGCAGCAACATTCAGGTAGGATCGCTGCTGCTCCTTGTCAAACCATACCCCGTCAATCTTTGCCTGCATAAGCGCCAGCGCTTTTACAACGGGTATTTTCCGGCAAAGCACCGCGATTCCTTTACGGCGTTTCAACTCTTTGAGAAGTACCTGCTTGTTCACCCCCAAATGCTTTGCAAAAAGGGTGGCAACAGTCCCGGTATTATCATAAGTTTTCTGTTCCCTGCTTTTCTTGTCATTAACCGGCTTGCCATGTTCATCAAACAGCGGGGTATTGCGGATTATCGAGGGATCGGCATAGAAAGAAATCGACTCAATACTTTCGGCAAGCACACGGGAACGTCGATCAAGAATAACCCCCCGCTGTGCGACCTCCGTTACCACCCGTTCATACTGCTGGGCTGCTTTCTGCTTATACTTTTTAACATGGATCACCTGAATATTGAGCAGCATACCAATGATCGCGACTATAAACAGTGAAAAAGCACAGACCACAACAGCGAGCCGTTTGCCAAACTCCTGATCATTCATAAGCAATCACGTTCATTGAGCGGCAAATCATTCACGGTTCAAGTTCAACTGGAGGGATCCCGGATGGTGTAAGTCCGAGCGAGGCGGCTTCCTGCGCAATATTATGGATGCTATGCAGTTCATCTGCTTTCAGTTTCTGTGAGGTAATCATACTGGAGTTCATCTTGAGCTGCTCGCGAAGCTTTTCATTCTTCTGCGCAAGCTCAGTTATTGCAAGGTTATTATGCGTCTGGAAAAGAAAAATTCCTGTTATGGCCAGAAGGTATAAAAAAGTTTTTGGTTGCAGCAACGCACCTATATCGAAATTATTCATCATGATCTTTCCGTGGAATTTTTTCAATAATCCTCAATTTTGCACTTCTTGCTCTCGTGTTTGATGCTATCTCCTGCGCACTTGCCGTTAAAGACTTTCTGGTAACAAGGGCTACCGTGCCATACGCAAGCGGCTCCCTCATCGCCACACCTTTGGGTCCCCAGTCACTTTTTGCTTTTTCAGCAAAAACTGTTTTGACTATTCTGTCCTCAAGAGAGTGATAGCTGATAACCGCCATCCTGCCATAAACATCAAGACACTCAATGCCGTCAAAGAGTGCCCGGCGGAGCACATCAAGCTCACCATTCACCTCAATTCTCAACGCCTGAAACACCCTTGACAGCGTCTTGATAACCTTCTCCCCGCCATGCGCGTTACTCCGAATAATGTCAGCAAGCTCTTTTGTTCCGCTGACTGATCCATTTTTTTGACGCCAGTCAACAATCGCTTTCGCAATGCTCCGGCTTCTGGGTTCCTCTCCATACCGATAAATAAGACGCGCCAGCTCCATTTCCTCATAGCTGTTCACAATGTCCCCAGCGCTCAGTGGAGCACCACTATCCATCCTCATATCAAGCGGCCCCTCCCTGAGATAGCTGAAACCCCGCTCCGGTGTGTCAATCTGAAACGATGAAACTCCAAGATCAAGCAAAATCCCGGCAACCTTCGGTTTCAGATCCTTGTTTCGACATACTCCTGTAATGAGAGCCTTAATATCCTGAAAATTGCCCTTGACAAGAACAGAATGGGCTTCGTATCCCCTGAGCGTTCGGGCAGCCTCTTCCAATGCGGCATCATCCTGATCAATGCCTATCAGCAGCGATTGCTCGACATAACCAGCCTCACGCAACGCATGAAGGAAAGCAAGCGAATGGCCTCCACCACCAAGAGTCCCGTCAACATAAATCCCCGGTTTTCTGACCAGAAATGCAACAATTTCACCGGCAAGCACCGGTTCATGAAATCTGCCCTGCACCATTGCCGTTAAAAATACCTTCCGGCAAGCAATGCAAAACGATCGGCGCTCTCCTGCAAGAGAGCCAGAAGGCGATCCGGATCCCAAATAATCATTTTTGTATCAGCGCCGATAATAACCACATCCTTTGTAATACCAGCATGTTCAAGAAACTCCCTTGAGAGCGCAACCCGTCCCTGGCGGTCAAGTTCGACCGTTTCAAGGCTTTCATACATCAATGTTTTCAGCAAGCGCTCTTCAGGATTAAAATCCGAAAGAGCAGATATGGTTTTTCTCATGTTGTTCCAGACATACGGTTCATAGAACTCAAGAGATCGATCGGGAGCTTTCATGATATAGAGCACTTCTATCTGCCCCGGCAAGAGCTCCTCGATACCCGATGAAGCTGGGTGACCGAATCTCCGGCGAAACCTTGCAGGAATCATCAACCGCCCTTTCTCGTCGACAGCATGTCTCTCTTTTCCAATAAAGCCTGCCATTATGGCGATCCCTTGAACTACCGTTATGCAGATATTTCCAGCTTCTCAACCCCTTATTAGGTGAGAATCAGCTAATAAAAAAGAAAAAAACAGCAAGCACGAACAATAACCCCCATTTTTTACCCTTTTTTACCACTACAAAATGTATAAAAAAGGAGTCACTAAAAAAATAGTCCTCTTGTTTAAATCGCGAAACAGCTTGCGAAATGAGGGTTTTCAGCGGCGGGAGCTCCGGGCAATAAATCCCTGGTGGTGAAGAGGCGAACGCTCAATAAAATTGCCCGAAGATAAAATAGAATGCCACGAGCCTGAATTGTCATTTATAATGCAGAACCCTATAGCTCAATTAAAAATAGAGTTCCCCCTGTAACCAGAACCGGCTTTTGTCATCCCTACCATCAACGTTTTTGCCTGCATACTGACCAGGATTAGAGCCAATCACACGGGCCCAACTGCACCGCAGCGCACCCTTACCGGAAAAGAGATAGTTGATTCCAACCCCGGCGCCCTGCAACCAGTATGTGTTACGACTCGTGTCATTGCTGACGTCGTTTTTATACCTGTCCTTGTTCAGGGTTATGTGCCCGGCATCATAAAAACCGGCAATCTGGAAACTTCTTGCTGAAGTCCCAAGAGGAATATTGTAACGGATCTCGGCAGTGACAAGCTGACCTTCATCACCTGGTGCCTCTCCTACCGGATAAGCGCGGACTGCGTTTGGACCACCAAGCGAAAACTGTTCACTGCTGCCAAGGTTATCAAGCGACATCTGTGCTACTCCAGAGAGACTGAAGTTGAGGACTTCAGAAAGACGCTGCAAACGTGCAACAGCAAAATTAAAGCGGGTGTATTGTCCTTCTTTCCCGGTAAGATAATATGATGGGTCCTTTGATTCATTGAGGTGGCCAGTGGTAACACCCGCGCTGTAATTGGTTGCGCCACCTCCCCAGAACTGATCGTAACGGTCACCGTTGGCGCTCAATGTGACACTGTTGAGCTGCTTGTCATAGTTGACTACACCATTCGCTTTATCGACAAGCGCCTTGTATCCGTAGGTCAGACTCGTCGTGAGAGTGTTGGCACGGCTGCGAAGCAGCGAGTAACTTAGGCCTGCATCAACATTATTGCTGCTGCCCTTGGCATTCAGAGAAGCGCGGTCAGCACCGATGTCGTAGCTCATCCCGGTATAGGAGAGAGATCCTCGGAGTCCCGGAAAGAATAAGGGAGCACTGTAGCCTATTCGCCCCTGAACAAGTCCATCAGCTTCGGTCATAAGAGCGGTAATCTGGTCTCCATAACGAAACGGATCATTGAGTGAGATCGTGGTATTACCCCGCCAGGAACCGGTGTAGCGGTTTCCATGATTGTCGCTCCAGATGACTCCAGAAAGGATCGGCCCTTCGCTGACAGCAACTTCTACTCCGGTGGTGCCAGGAAGAGTTCCAGGAGCAAGTGATGCACGAGCGATCACACCAGGCAAATCGTTCATGAGCAAAACAGAACGCTCAAAATCATGCTCATTGATAGGCACCCCCTTGCGAACCGCCGTTTCGCCTATACTGCGCAGTACACCCTGAGAAATCCTTGCAGTTCTGTCCAGCTTAAACTCAAGACTACCATCGCTCGCTCCCTTAAGAACAGCAATTTCTATAATGCCAGAGGTAATGTCCTGTTTTGGGAGGTAGGCTCTTGCGCGGAACCATCCCTGTTCCCTGAAATGGTCGGTGATTTTATCAACAAGACCTTTCAGCTCTCCGAACGACATGGTCTTGCCTTTTGCGTCAGCTACCAGCGCCTGTAACTCCGCTTCAGTAGCGGCTCCCTCATAGCCGCTGAATTTGAATCCCTTCACAGCAACGAGTACACCTGACTCAGATTTTGCAGGCTGCTCTTTGGCTTTCTCTCGGGCAGGGAGCTGAGGATATTGTGGCAATCTGCTCTGCTGGTCACGAAGAATGCTGCCTGCATCTACAGGTGGCGCAGGAGCTGCCAGAACCGGCGCCGCGAAAGATGAAATCGAGAGAACCGAAAGTAGTCCTATAAAAGACCCTGTATTACCTGCAAAAATATTGCGCACTGATAATAAGCGTTTATCAATTATACAAGACTTGAAGTTTTCTAAAGTATATACTTTTCGGAATTTACTCAAAAAAAAGTAATCCCCAATTTTTTCAAGGTACGATCCTGTCATCATGGAACTATTTCCGCTTTGTTGATGGATCTACTGCACAAGAAGCGCCTGTCTGGATTCCAAATAAGGGCAAAAAACACTATTATAAGTCATATTCGAATGAGCGCCTGTAAACGTAACCTCTTAATCACCGTCATTATGATGTCCGACAGCACCGTCAACACTACAGCGCACTGGCAGGAACTTGACGAATGGAGAAAAAAAATTGACGCCCTCGACCAGCAGTTATCCTCCCTGCTTTGCGAGAGACTGCACTGCGCCCAAAATATTAGCTTTCTGAAATCGAGAATCGGAGAGCAGGTTCTCCAGCCTGAACGTGAAAAAGAGGTGCTCAACAATGTGCTGAACCACGCCGACTCTCCCCTGAAATCCCATGCACTGGAACAAATCTATCGCTGCATCATAGAAGAGACCCGCCTCTTTCAGCAAGAGTGGAAAAGCACTCAGTCTGATATCAAGAGTAGCTAACAGACCCATCCTCCATGACTTCAATAAATAATTCTTTGCGTAAACTGCTTCTGGCTGGAGCGACTCTTCTTCTGACAGCATTGTCATGTTTTCTTTTTATCCCGGGGATCAATACCTCGCAGACAACCACCCGCCTGACGGTTCACCGCGGGACGGGTTTCAGATCTATTCTGGATGAGCTGCACCGTAACGGCTCTATTACCCGTACCTGGCCGACGCTTTTGATAGTAAGCCTTGTTCCAAAACTCCACAATATCAAGCCAGGAAGGTATGTCATCCCTCCGGGAATGTCGAATTTCGGACTTCTCTATTACCTCCATGCCCACCCGCAGGATGAGGTGCGCATTACTCTGCCGGAAGGGATCGATCTCAGAAAAGTTGCCTGTATCCTCTCACGAAACCTTGATATTGATTCTACAAGCTTCATGGCGGCGGTATCAAGCAGAAAACTGCTTGACCGACACGGCATCAAAGCGGACAATGCGGAGGGCTACCTCTTCCCCGGAACCTACAACTTTGCCTGGGCAAGCACACCTGAAGAGGCTGCCGGTTTTCTTATCGACCAATTCCGGCATTTCTATACCAGCCGCCTTCAGAAAGTGGCCGCAAAGGAAGAACTGAGCGAAACCGGGCTACTCACCCTGGCCTCGATTGTTGAAGCCGAAACCCCTCTTGATGCTGAAAAATCGTTAGTTGCAAGTGTTTATCTTAATCGGCTGAAAAAAAACATGCGCCTGCAGGCCGATCCAACGGTGCAGTATGCCCTTGGCGGAGCTGCCCGACGGCTCTATTACAAAGACCTTGCCGCAGACTCGCCCTATAATACCTATCGCCATAACGGACTTCCTCCCGGACCGGTCTGCAACCCCGGTGCTGCATCAATCCTTGCAGTGCTTAAACCGACACAAAGCAGCTTTATCTACTTTGTTGCCACAGGAAATGGAGGCCATTACTTTGCCGAGTCATTGACAGAGCACAATGCCAACATCAAAAAGTACAAAATTGCCTTGCACGGCAGGAAGCTCGGATTGGAGTGAGTTGCATTAATTTATAGCGACAATTGTATACATTACACAAGCGGATCTTTATCTGATCTTTTTATCAACCAATTATCAAAGCAATGCAAAAAAAGACCTTGTCTGACATCTCAACCCAGGGCAAGCGGGTGTTAATGCGTGTTGATTTCAATGTACCTCTTGACGAGAACAAAAAAATTACCGACGACAAGAGAATTGTTGAGTCTCTTCCTTCTATTAAAAAAGTTCTTGAAGAGGGCGGGCGCCTTATTTTGATGTCACATCTCGGAAGACCAAAAGGAAAAGTCAATCCTGAATACTCGCTTGCTCCGGTGGCCTCAAGACTGGCTGAACTGATTGACAGTCCTGTCCTCATGGCAAAAGATTGTATCGGCACTGAGGTTATGCAGCAGGTGCTTGCTCTGCAGGATGGAGAGGTTATGCTGCTTGAAAATCTGAGGTTTCATGCTGAGGAAGAGGCAAATGACGCTGATTTTTCAAGAGAGCTTGCGTCACTCGGAGAGGTGTATGTCAACGACGCCTTCGGCACAGCGCACCGGGCTCATGCCTCAACGGAAGGAATTACTCACTATGTCCAGACGGTCGTTGCTGGCTATCTTATTGAGCGTGAGCTGTTGTATCTTGGAAAAGCTCTGCAGGAACCTGAACGCCCTTTTGTTGCTATTCTTGGAGGATCAAAAATATCAGGAAAAATTGATGTCCTTGAAAACCTTTTTAAAAAGGTCGATACGGTACTGATCGGAGGCGCCATGGTTTTCACTTTCTTCAAGGCACAGGGTTATGAGGTAGGTAACTCTCTTGTTGAGGAAAGCAAAATCGAACTAGCCCTCACTATTCTTGAACAGGCAAAAAAGAAGGGAATCAAGCTGCTGCTGCCAGTTGATGTCATTGTTGCGCCCGAGATTTCAGCCGATGCTGCCTTTTATGCTGAAAAGATTTCAAGTATCCCTGAAAAAATGATTGGCGTTGATATCGGGCCACTCACGGCGGAAACATACCGCAACGAAATTCTTTCAGCTCGAACGGTTCTCTGGAACGGTCCTATGGGCGTTTTTGAAATTGATAATTTCGCTTTTGGCACGATGGCTGTCGCAAAGGCTCTGGCCGAGGCAACTGCAAAAGGAGCCATAACCATTGTCGGTGGCGGCGATTCGGCAGCCGCAATAGCAAAGGCAGGTCTGGCAACAGAGATTACCCATATCTCAACGGGAGGAGGCGCAAGCCTTGAATTCCTTGAAGGCAAGGAGCTCCCCGGAATAGCTGCTCTGAACGATTAATCGAAGAACCATACCTCGTAATGAACTTTTCCCAGCCATACAGTCCCGGGGGCTTTCAGTTTATACCCCCGGCGATCAAGGCCATTATTCTGCTCAATATTGCAGTCTTTCTTCTGCAGTTGACTCCTTTTGGCGATTCAATTTCCGCCCTCGGTGCCTTGTGGCCGGTTGGTTCCGGCAACTTCAGAATATGGCAGCTTGTCACTTACATGTTTCTGCACGGTGGTGGCACCCATCTCTTCTTCAATATGTTCGCCCTCTGGATGTTCGGCGCAGAAATAGAAAATTACTGGGGTACCAGGCAATTCAATATCTATTATTTTATCTGCGGGATCGGAGCTGCTGTGATTAACCTGATCGCCACTGTTGGAGACCCCTATCCGACCGTCGGCGCTTCGGGTGCCATTTACGGCGTATTGCTGGCTTTCGGCATGATGTTCCCTGATCGCTACATTTTTCTTTACTTTCTCTTCCCGGTAAAGGCAAAGTATTTTATTGCCGGTTATGCCTTTATCGAATTTATCTCTGGTTTCGGCAGCCGGGCAATGGGCAGCGGCAGCAACATCGCCCATTTCGCGCACCTCGGGGGCATGCTGATTGGCTTTATTTATATTACCATCAAAAGGGCTGAGTGGTCATTTTCGGGATTATTCAGCAAGATCAGCTCCTCCAGCAAAAAGAAAAGAGGCCCACACCTTTATACCCGTAACAGAGTGGCTCCACCGGTATCTGAATCAGAAATCAATGCCATTCTCGACAAGATTTCAGAACGTGGTTATGGATCGTTAACCGAGGAAGAACGCCGAAAACTCCTCAGGGCTGGAGGGAAGAAATAAACCCCGGGTCAGCAGGGAACTGACCGCTCAAAACAGGCAACACTTTCGATGTGGCTGGTATGCGGAAACATATCAACCGGTTGCACCGATAAAAGCTTGTAGCCGTGAAGGCTGATCTCCTTGCCGTCACGGGCAAGGCTTGCTGGGTTGCAACTTACATAGATAATTCTCTCCGGCCGGATCATGAGCATGGTGGAAAGTGCCTTGGCATGCATTCCTGCCCTTGGAGGGTCGGTAATGATCACCCGTGGTGCATAATAGTTTTCGAGGTTATGAAGCATGGCATGAAAATCCTTTAGATCGACCTTGAAAAATGCAGCGTTGGCGATACCATTCAATGCTGCATTACTCCGCGCATCATTAATTGAACTTTCTACAACTTCAAGACCGATAACCTGACGGCAGTACCTGGCCAGATAGAGCGTTATGGTTCCTGTCCCGCAATAGAGGTCATAAACCGTATCGGCAGGAGTGAGAGCTGCAGCCTCAAGTATGCTGCTGTAGAGAAGCGCAGTCTGTGAAGAGTTTGTCTGAAAAAATGAGTTAGCTGAAATCCTGAAATCAAGTCCGCCAAGACGCTCGGTAATAAATCCCTCTCCGCTGAGTGTATACTCACTATCCCCGGTAGAAACAGTATTCTTTCGATCGGTCACATTGTTGAGCACTGTCATCTTCTGGCCAGCCATCCCTGCTCCGAGATGCTTCCTGTAGCGCTGCATCAGCGCCTCATCATGCCATGAGGTCACAAGATTGACCATAAGCTCTGCTCGGCTTTCACTGAAACGAACAACAAGATTCCGCAAAAAACCGGAATGAGCCTTGACTGCATATGGAGCAAGGGCGTTGGAAAGAGCAAAGTCGCGGGTCAAGGCGAGCACCTGGTTCATCGCCTCTTTGGCAAGATAGCAATAGTCGATATCAATCACCTTCTCAAAGTTTCCTGGGGTGTGAAACCCGAGAGCAAACTCTTTCGGACGTGAAAGTTGCTCAAGCGAGAGCTCTTCTGGCAGGAGATAGCGCATGCTTGAAAAGGAAAATTCCATCTTGTTCCTATAATGAAACGGTGCAAGAGCAGCGAGCACCGGGCTGACCGGTGGAGCGACAAAATTACCGAGATGGTCAAGAGCATCCTTTACTTTTTTCTGCTTGTAATGGAGTTGCGCTTCATAGCGGATATGCATCAGCTTGCAGCCCCCGCATACACCAAAATAAGGGCATAAAGGAGTGATTCTGTCTGGTGATGGTTCAAGAACTTCAACGGCTATGGCTTCGATATAGCGCTGGCGTATCTTTTTTATCCTGGCCGAAACCCGGTCGCCGACGGCCAGCATTCCGCCGACCATGACCGCCATGCCATTGTCGAGCCTTCCGAAACACTGATCTTTCTCCGCAAGATCAGTGACGGTCAACTCGATAATGTCACCTTTCCTGAAAATTTCATCGGCCATATAAGCATCAAATTAACATCTGTTAATGAAAAGGGACTCCGCTCACCTCGACGATTCAAACCAGATTTTCTCTGCACATCATCCAGGGCTGAATGATATTCTTCAACACCCAGGAATACAAAAGATAGATCAGCATCGCACTACAAACCCCGATCATCATACCCGCAATAACGTCACCAGGATAATGAACGCCAACATAGACCCGAGACCAGGAGATAGCCAAAGCATACAATATCATAATGATGGTAAAGAGTTTTTCGACCATCCCACCCCTATGAAAGAAAATCCAGATGACTGTCGCAAGTGCTGCTGTATTTGCAGCATGGGATGAGGCAAACGAATAACTCCGAGGCTGGCTGACGAGCAGACGAACGTGATCAAGAACAAAGCATGGCCTGATACGCTGCACAAGAGGCTTGAGTATTCCTGATGCTACAATATCGGCAATGCCTACGGCAAAAAATGCAAGAACAATCACCAGAAAAGCTGATTTTCCGCGTCGTGTAATCATAAAAAGAGCTGCGAGTAAAATAATATGCCCGGACAGGTTGACCTTGGTCAGAAAAACCATAAGGTCATCGGCTGCCGGGTGAACCAAGTGAAGGTTCAGAAACTTGAAGAGCCAAACATCTGCCTGCTCAATGAGCACCATCCTGCTTACTTTTTAACGCCACCTTTTTTGTGTTTCCGGGATGAACCGGAGGCAGAGAATCCGAGATTTACTTTCGGCAGATCAGCCGCAGTTGTCGTTTTGTTGATATAAAACTGCTGCGCCACACTGAAAATGTTAAACATCAGATAATAAAGGCCAAGACCAGCAGGCATATTATTGAAAAAGAGCAGCATCATGGCAGGAAACATGTACATCATCACCTTCATCTGCTCATTGGACTGTGTCGTCGGGGTGATTTTCTGCTGCATAAATACAGTTACCGCCATGAGAATCGGGAAAACGGCAATATGGTTTCCATACATGGGAATGGTGAACCCAAAGTCCAGAATCGAATCCGGAACTGACAAGTCCTTCGCCCAGAGAAAACCGTGCTGACGAAGCTGTATTGAAGAACGGAAAACGTAGAACATGGCAAAGAGCAGCGGCATCTGAAGCACCACAGGCAGGCAGCCTCCGATTGGATTAACCCCGGCTTCCTTATAAATTCTGGCCAGCTCACTCTGCAGTTTTGCAGGATGGTCCTTATACTTCTCCTGAAGTTCCTTGAGTACTGGCTGCAGGGCTGACATTTTTTTCATTGACTTCGTTGAAGCCATTGAAAGAGGATAAGTCACCAGCTTGATCAGGAAGGCAAAAATGATAATAATAAGACCGTAGTTACTCACATAACCATTCATCCAATTGAAGACCGGCAAAATGATATACTCCGCAAACGGCCTTGTCAGCCAGTCCCATCCAAAGTCCATGATTTTTTCCAGACCGACCTTCTCTGCCTTGACAATATCGTAATCGAGAGGCCCAAGGTAGATACTGAATTTATCATCGACAACAGTTCCCGTTGAAGGAATACCCATTTTCAGGGCAACAAGGTAATTTTCGAACTCATTACCCTTCTCTCTTTTGCCGTCAAGATAAATCCCTGCGGTGTGTCCTTGGGGGATCAGTGCGGCAACGAAATACTTGTCACGCACTGCAACCCATTTCGCCTCCCCTGACTGTTCCTCACGGTAGGCTTGATTCTCCTTGCTGGCATCGAGCTTTACCAGACTTCCGCCAAGGTATGCACTGGCAAGTGCACTCTGAGCTTCATCCTGCCTGTTTTTTTCCGAATAAGCCAACCCTCCATCCCACTGTAACTGGTATTCATTACCCGCAAGCTCGCTGGAAAATCCTGTCAGTTTGACATCATAATCTACCCTGTAGCTCTCTCCGCCAAAAAGATAAGTGATATCGATGGCTTGCAAGGGGGTAACATCAAGATGGTAGCGTACTGCGTAATGATCTTTTCCTGTAACAGTATGAAGAGTGTCAACGGTCATGCTGCGAAAATAGAGATCGCGAGTATCGATTTTCTTGCCTTCACGGGTCAGAAACAACAGTGAAAGTGACCCATTTTTTTTATTGCTCACCAGATCAAACGCCTTGCGATCACCGTCAAGATGCTTTTTCAGCACCAGGGACTTCAAAGTTGCGCCCTTTGAGGAGAGAGTTGCACGAAAAAGATCGTTTTCAACCTTCAACAACTGCTCTTTACCTTCGGAAGAAGGCGCGAAAACACCAAAATTTTCAGCGACCGGCTCAGAAGAGAGAGGCCGGTTTGGCTGTGTCTGTTGTTCGACCTGCTCTGTTTTCGCCGCCGTTACCGGTTGAAACGGTTTTTTTTCTGGCGACATAAACTGAAGCCAGACCATCATGATCACGGCAATAATTGCAAGGCCAGTTATCGAATTTCTATCCATTGCCACTTTCTTTAATTTTACCAGAAAACTTTTTTTTGTTGAGGGATACCAAAGGAACAGGGTCAAACCCGCCCTTTGAAAAAGGATTGCATCGAAGAATACGCCATAGGGTCAGCCAGGATGCATAAAAAAAATTGTGGTGCTGAAAGGCTTCAAGCGCATAACTTGAACAGGTAGGCACATATTTGCAGGACGGACCAAACATTGGTGACAGAAACGCCTGGTAAAATTTTATCAGTATTATCGGCACCTGATTGAAAAACTTCCAGCTACTCATGCTGTTTCATACTACGTTGTCCGGTTGAGTTAACCTCCAGAGTTCAGGAAAGTATCATATTTTCCATTAATACTCTGATTTCTTCCCTGAAAGCTTCAAGGTCAGGGAAAGTTTTTTTTCTGCCCATATAGAGAAACGCGATACAGAGCATTACACATGAACCGCTATGATGTGGATACTCTGCCTTATTCTGGAGGAGTGATTTTTCAAGCCGATAAGCTTCTTTCATCATTCGTTTGACCCTGTTGCGTCTGACGGCAGAAGAGACTGTTTTTTTACTCACCGCAAACAGTATGGCCGGAACTCTCTGAATAATATGGGCTTCGGGCTTGACAGAAGCGTAGACTACCCTTAAAAAATCACCTTTCAAACTTTTTCCACTCCTGAACAGGAGTGAAATCAATTGTTTTTTCCTCAATATCTCATGCTTTCGCAGAGAATTAACTTGTACGTTATTCAAAACATGAAAAAGCAATTATTATTCATCCTGACAAACAGACCCACTGGCCCATGCTCCGGTACTTATTGGCCAGCAGTACCCATATCACAACTGACAGTAAGCGAGTGACGCCCTTTGGCTCTTCTTGCAGAGAGAACTTTCCGGCCGTTCTTGGTCGACATTCTCTGTCTGAATCCATGCTTGTTCCTTCTTTTTCTATTCCGCGGCTGATAGGTTCTTTTCATCGCTTAGAGCTCCACACTTGTTTTAATAAGTTCAAAATTTCAGGGCTCGTAATTTAGCATAATGGATGATCATTAACAAATGCTTCCGCTCTTTGGCAACATCTGCGACAAAACGACAAGCATTTTAGCGGCGACAGATCACGACAAATGGGGTAAAAATTAGTTGTACCAACACAATTTATAAACAATGTTGACAACTTGTGGATAAAAAAAATTTAGCCCGCAAATCATCAGATATTGCGGCATTCCAAAAGAATCAACATATGTTGACTACTTTGACTGCTAATTGGATTAAGATATTAAAAAAAGGCAAGATATCATGTTTAAAACCTTACGGTACACGATCAATCATCAGGGGTGACTTTTCATAAAGGAAATTGTTTTTTATTCACCGAAAAAACTAACTTGTGAACACTGAATGTTGATGGCGCTAACAATATCGACCCTTACCTCTTTAATTTCAATTTTTTATGCTCGAAGTTACGTCAAAAACGTCTGCGGAATATCCTCGAACGAAATTACCGAAAAGTAGCCCAATGGAGCATCAGGTGTGGGAAGCATGCCTTAATGTTATTCGGGAAAAAATCAATCCTCTGGCATTTAAAACCTGGTTTTTTCCAATTAAGCCATTAAGCTTTTCATGCAGTGAACTGACTATAGAGGTACCAAGCCAATTTTTTTATGAATGGATAGAGGAAAACTATTCCTCCTTTTTAAAGGAGGCGCTTAAAGAGGTCATTGGGCCGGAAGCACGACTGATGTATTCTATCGTAATGGATAAATCACAGGGTCAACCCGTCACCATAGAGCTACCACACCAAACTTCGATGAATAGTGATTTTATCTCTGCAAGTCGAGCTGCAGAAACCCGCTCTAAAAACACAGAGGAGTTTGATCGTAACCTTGCACGCTTTGAAACACATTTAAATTCCAAATACACCTTTGATACTCTTATCAGGGGGGATTGCAACTCGCTGGCATTTGCCGCATCAAAATCTGTCGCACAAAGCCCAGGTCAAAATGCTTTTAACCCACTTGTTATTTATGGTGGTGTTGGACTTGGTAAAACACATATGATGCAGGCTGTCGGCAACAGCGTCCGAGAAAACAGACTTTCTGAAAGAGTGCTTTATGTATCAAGCGAAAAATTCGCAATCGACTTTGTTAATGCTATCCAGAATGGTAAAATACAGGAATTTTCCTCCTTTTACCGCTCTATTGATGTGCTTATTATCGACGATATTCAGTTCTTTTCTGGTAAGGAAAAAACTCAAGAAGAGATTTTTCATATCTTTAACACATTACATCAATCAAACAAACAGATTATCCTCTCTGCAGATCGTCCCATAAAGGATATAAAAGGCATTGAAGATCGATTAATATCTCGCTTCAACTGGGGACTTTCGGCGGATATACAGCCTCCTGATTATGAAACTCGCAAGGCCATCATACTCAGCAAACTCCACCAGAGCGGAGTGAATCTTGATGATGCCGTCATTGAATTTATTGCAACTAATGTCACTGAAAATGTAAGGGAGCTTGAGGGTTGTATTGTGAAATTGCTGGCTGCCCAATCGCTTGATAACAGGGAAATCGATCTCCAGTTCACTAAATCAACCCTTAAAGATATTATCAGACATACGACTAAAAGGCTGACACTTGACACTATAGAAAAAGCGGTTTGTTCTTATTTATCCATTACTCCGAACGACTTGAAGGGAAAATCCAAAAAAAAGGAAATAGCTTTTGGGCGACAAGTTGCAATGTATCTCTCAAAACAATTAACCGATTCTTCATTGAAAACAATAGGACTTCATTTCGGAGGCAGAGATCATTCAACAGTCATCCATGCTGTTACGACGATGACAAAAAGGGTCGACTCTCTACCAGAAGAGAGAAAAAAAATTGAAGAAATCAGGAAAAGGATTGAGATTCTGTCAATGTAAATACAAACTGTATAGAAGTTGTTAAAGATTTGTGTGATTGACTGTTGATAACCTATTAGTTATCAACAGTCAATCACACAAACTAAAATTATCAACAAACCATAAACACAAAAGGATTGTTCCAAAACACAGGTTATCAACACTTTTATATATATTAAAGAATAGTATAAGTTATTTATTTAAAATATTTTAACAAATAAAACACTGTGACTGTCCAGATATCAACAATGCCAACAACAACAACAATTTTATAAATTACATTTAATAGATAACGTTGTAGAAGATGAAAATAATATCCTCAATACATCAATTACAGGATCCTGTCAGTAAAGTCACTCAGGCTATACCTGCGAAAACCATTGATGCTCGTTTTGAAAATGTTCATTTATCCATTGAACCTGGAAGCCTTACACTTTTTGCATCTGACGGTGAACTTTCAATAACAGCAAAAATTGATGTTGAAACATCTGATGCGGCAAATATCGGTATCAATGCAAGAACTCTCCAGGATTTTCTCAGAAGCATGTATGATACCTCTGTGACTTTTGTTATTGAACGGCAGGAAATCAGTGATCATGGTATGGTACATATCACCACAGATAAAGGGCAGTATAAAATAGCATGTCTCTTTGAAAGCAAGCTTGAAAAACATGAAAAGAGCTACGATATATCGATTGAACTTGCAACTGCAGAACTTCTTGATGTCATTCAGAAAACAATTTTCGCTTGCAGTGTTGATGGCATGAGACCTGCAATGATGGGCGTGCTTTTTGAGCTTGAAGGCAGTACCATTACTGCTGTTTCAACAGATGGGCATCGACTGGTACGATGCAGAAAAAATTCATCACTGGATGTTCCTGAAAAGCAAAAAATTGTTGTGCCTGCAAGAGTACTTTCTATTTTACAAAAACTTGCCCAGCACGAATCACTCACGATGTCTATTGATGCAGATCGTCGTTTTGTCCGTTTTATTATTGGTAATATTGTTCTTGATGGCGCTTTGATTGTTGAACCGTATCCGAATTATGATGCTGTTATTCCTGTCGAGCATGATAAACATGTTATTATTAGTCGTTCGATGGTTTACGATTCAGTAAGACGTGTTGGTCGTTTTTCAAGTATTGGTGATATTAAAATGGTGATTGACAATCAACTGCTGAAGGTTATGGCAGAAAATACCAACGATGGAGAAGCGGCCCAGGAAGAATTACCCTGCAACTATTCGGGAGAACCTATTACGATCGGCTTTAATTCAAAGTTTATTGAAGCTGCTCTTGCACACTTAGATGACAGTGAGATCCGTATAGAGCTTAAAAGTCCTACAACAGCCGTGATTTTTAAGCCGCATAAGGAAGGGGAGGAGGATAAATTTATGATTCTCGTTATGCCTGTTAGAATTAATAGTTGATAAGTCTTTAAAATTATTGATACTTCAATGTTTGCTTTATAATAATTTCCGAAACCACCGGTTATTAACATTTAAACCAGATGATGGTATTACAATCATTTATGGTAAAAATGGTTCAGGAAAAACATCTCTTCTTGAGGGAGTTCATTATTGTGCTTTGACTAAAGGGTGGATCGGTGCAAAAGATAGTGAGTATCTGTCTTTTGCGTCTGATTTTTTTTTACTTGACGGCAGCTTTCTGAGTAATCAGGAAGCTCCTGTGACGGTTAAAATTGTCTATAAAAAAGAAAATGATAAGAAACTTATTGTTAATCACAGTGAAGTAAAAAAATTTTCGCGTCATATAGGTCGTATCCCTTGTATTACTTTTTCACCATACGAAATGGTGATTGTAAATGGTTCTCCGGCCGATAGAAGGCGATTCATCGATAATGCGATTTCTCAGACAAACAGAAAGTACCTTGATGATCTTTTGGCTTATCGACAGGTTCTGATGCAAAGAAATGCCTTTCTTCTCCAGTTATCTGACAATAAAAGTCTACCAAAAGAAATATTATCTCTTTTGACGGAACAACTCTCAGAACATGCTGCATCAATAGTTTCTGCAAGAGTGCAGTTTATAGCCGCTTTTAATAATCTCTTCAGAGAACTTTATGAGCACTTTTCCGTTGATGAAGAGCCAGATATATTTTATCGATCCACACTTGGTAACATTAATAAAGCGAGTTCTCATGATCTTATTTATTCTTTGTTTCTTGAAAAGTATGAGCAGACAGAGAGACAGGAAATATATCGTGCTCAGACTCTGACAGGTCCTCATCGAGATGATTTACAATTTCTTCTTAATGAAAAGGAGATAAAAAAATATGCATCACAGGGTCAAATGAGAACATTTCTTATCGGCCTCAAGCTCGCGCAGCATCAATATTTTTTCGAACTCCTAGGAGAAAAGCCTATCTGTCTTCTCGATGATATATTCAGTGAACTTGATGCTTCAAGGGTCGATGATATTTTCACTCTATTGCAAACATTTGGGCAAACGATTATAACATCTACTGAAAAAAAAGGTAACTGTAATGTCACAGCTCTGTCCATAGAATCGCTAAAAAACAATGGGATTAAGTGAACATGTCAAGAGTAAAGAGTCCTAAACAAATTTCAGCGTTGGTTGGTGATTTATATCAGGTACTCGGTCTGGAAGAGGCTTATCAGCAGTATAAAACCCTTCAGATATGGAATACGGCGGTAGGAGGGGCTATTGCAGAAGCGACTGTGCTTGAGCGATTCACTGGTGGACAATTGTTTATTAGGGTCAAAAATCCAGCATGGAGAATGGAGCTTAATTTCCGTAAAAAGGAGATTATTGCTAAGCTAAACGCGGCAATTGACAATGTATTGGTTCAGGAGATTATTTTCAGATAACAGAAACTATAACAGCGCAGGTATCTGAATAATCAATTAGAGACTGCAACTGAGTTGATACATTTCAATCATTTTTTCTGCATAAGCTTTCCCGAAAGCGATGCACTTCTCAAATTCAGGTTCATGTGGTTTAAATTTTACCATAACATTCTGCTCAAATACTTTGAGTTTGAGCAGTGTGAAATTCATCTCTATCATACGTACAGCCTCTCCACTCCATCCGTATGATCCAAATGCGGCTGCGAGCTTTCCTTTATCCCGTATCGGGTTGATTGTAGAGAAAACTTGATAAATCTGTGGGAGTATATTCTGGTTTATTGTTGGAGATCCTACGATTATTCCTGTACAGTGTGATATTTTCTCCTCAAGATCTGAAGCTTTTAGGCTTTCAATATCACATACATCAATCATGAAGTCACAGGATTGACGCAGCCCATCAGCAATTTTTTCAGCCATTAATGTTGTATTTTCATAAGCCGACACATAAGCAATAAGAATGTGTTTTTCATTAGGCAAAGCGATAGCGGTTGAGGCATACTTAAAAGAAAGATCAATATATTTCTTCCAGTTTGATCTCAGTATCGGGCCATGACCAGGGCATATCGCCCTGATATCCAATTTCTTGATTTTTTCAATAGCTTGCAGCATGTATTTGCTGAAGGGCTTGAGAATGGTATCGAAGTAATAGGTAAAAGAGTCGTCAAAATCACCCACTGTGTCATCATACATGCCTTCATTGCAAAAATGTGCTCCAAAAGAATCACAGGTAAAAAGAAGACGATCTTCTTCAAGCCATGTGTACATGGTGTCAGGCCAGTGAAGATTTGGTGCATTAATGAAATGAAGAGTTTTATTACCAAGATTTAGCGTATCACCTGTTTTGACCACAAGCGATTTAAAGTCATGACCAGTCTGATCACGGAGAAATTTGATGGCATTCCCACTTCCAACTACGGTTGCGTTTGGAGCCACAGCAAGCAGATTTTTCATGTTGCCGGAATGGTCAGGCTCAGTGTGGTCAACAACGATATATTCTATCTCAGATAGATCGGTAACTTGCTTTAACTTAGAAAGATATGTTGGCCAGAACTTTTCTTTTGTCGTTTCTATAATCGTTTTTTTATCGGCATTGATAAAATAGGAGTTATAGGTTGTCCCATATTTTGTTTCCATAACAATATCGAAGGTGATGAGACCTGGGTCAAGAACACCAATCCAGCTAACGTCATCGGTAATAGGAAGCACTCTATTATCTATCATGATTATTTTCAGGAATTAATTTAAAATTAATGGTTTAGTATAGTATATACGCAGATATATCATAAACAGTTTCATATTAGCAATACACAAAAAATATATCTAACTGATGTCAAAGGAGTTCCTCGCTGAGAGGAGTGGTTTCTGTGTGCCGTATTTCTTTCAGAAGTTCTATGCCATCGGCAGAAAAAGAGAAAAGAGTATCGCTTGAAAATATGGTACTATAATCTTGTGGTTTAAAGAACGGAAGAAATTTCTGGCAATGTTCATCAAGGCGCTTCAGATAGAAATGAGTGTTCTCATCAGGTTTTTCTTTATTCCAATCTGAAGCGATCTTTCCTTTCTCCCAGGAAGCATTTCCAACGCCGGTTCCTGAAACATAAAAGGTTATACGGTCTCCTTTCGTAATCTCAATACCGGCTTTTATTGCAATTTCATAGGTAATTGATTTTGATCTTTTTCCAGATTTTACATCATCAAGATACTGTTCAATAGAACTTTTCATGGTTTCGGTTCTCGAAAATTCAGACACATCCAGTTCATGGCGCTGAATCTTTTCTTTGTATTCGATGAAAAGAGTATGCAATCCAATGATATTCTCTGTCAACAGCATCTCAAATCCTCTGCGCACAAAATCTCTGCCAAATTTTTCTCCACTTCTGCTGGTCAGTGAAGAGCCTTTCAGGGTCATGACACAATCATAGTCGAGCAGTGCATAATTTTTTTTCATGTAAGAGATCATTTTTTTGAATCTCCCATCAAATCCAATATTGATTCCTTGAGGCATGAGTGCGGACACTTCAGAGACCAGCTTTTTTTCATCAAATTCAGTTGTTATGTCTGATGGTGGTATAAACAGAATACCGTCAGTGTCCACCTCAATGACCTTGCATCCTCTGGCTTCAAACCCATAAATCATTTTCTTTGCCAGGCTTTGTCCTGTTGATGTTACTTTGTCAGCCTCAACAAAATCATTGAAAATGCCACTGCTGAAACCAAGGTATCCGTACATGGCATTGATAAGGATTTTAAATGAGCTTTGCATCGCATCAAAATTAGCAGCCAGCGATGTATGACCAAGGCTTTTTTCTTCGTATGACTTGTCTTTTGCTTTAAAACGCAGTTCTTTCAGCTCGTTCAGCACCCCTGGAAACACCCGTAATTCATCACTTTTTGGGCAAATATTATAGGAAAGCATGATCGAAGGATAGAGCGATTCTACATCTGCGTAGACAATTGGCCCGAGAATTCCTTTAAGGAATACTTCGGTATACCCTCCTGAGTGCTGCTGACCGGATGTTGGTTTTGGAATAGACTGTTTACGACGCAGATATTCTCTCACGAGAAGAACTTCAATTTTAGCTGCCTGCCCAATTCGCGCAGTCATAGCGTATGTGTAGGGCAGCATTTGTGCCAGATAGAAATTACTACCGGACAGCAGTGAAGAAAGTGCTCTTGTTTCACGGACGTCATCCAGAGCGTATGCAAGCAGCTTTTCATGGTTATTTTTCCATAGTTGAGCAATATCCTTGTAATCGACGTATGTTCGATCAGGGCTTGCAAAGCCAAAATGTTTTGCCACTGCTTTAAGACCGTAACTCTGCATTGAGCGTTTAGAGACATCATAACTCTGAACCAGAAAGAGAGTATCTATAACATGCCGTCCTGGTATATCAAAGAAAGGGTAATCAATGCTTCTTTCTGCAAACCTGATGCTTGCAGGGAATGTTTTAGGGAGCATTCCATTGCGTCCTATCGTAAATGGAATACCATGTCTTTCACAACGGCGCTGGAGATAGGGAAGGTCAAAATTGAAAATGTTGTGTCCTTCAATAACATCAGGATCTTTTTTTACTAACAAGGCAATAAGCTCTTCAAGTAATTTTTTTTCAGTGCTGTTTTTTGAATGTAGCACCGATTCCCATCCCCGACTATCGCTCAGAGAGATAATAATTACCTCTTCTTCATTACCATTAACTCCTTCTGAGCGCTTTCTTGTTGGGTCGTAATTGGTCTCTATATCAAGCTGTATACGGTAGAGGTCGTCGAACATCATTCCTTTGAAAAGTGTCTTTCCACTCTGAAGCAGATAATGAGTTACCGCATCCCCCTTGTTATACACAAGAGAATTGCTATCGTAAGAAATAGTACTGTTTTGTGTTTCATTGTCGTTGCTATAGCGCCTCTTATTGATAAACATAATGGCGTCTCTTTGATTTCTCCAGCTTCTGAAAATTGCAAGACACTTGTAATAATTGGAACCTCCAAGTTTTACAAGCCAGAATTTCTCTTTGTCTTCTGGCACAAAACCATCAAGCAGAGAGCTATCAGAAAGAAAAATAAATGGGTAAAACAGCTCATCATGAAAACGAACCATTCCATTTTCTCGGTTAAATACTCTTATATGGGTATCGGAAAGTTGGTAAGCCCCGACAATACCCTGTTCTTTATCTTTGCCGAATAAAAGGTCATTGTTGATGATATCACTGATTATACTGTCCATTTCTTCTCTCTTCAATATTTTGACTTATTAAACGATATAATATACGTTTCACGTGAAACATATAATATTTCAGCGCCCTAGATAGATCATAAGAACGGAGATATCCGAAGGTGAGACACCAAGAATTCTTGAAGCCTGGCCAATAGTCTCAGGTTGATGTTTTTTTAGTTTTTCTCTCCCTTCGTTCGAAAGGCCTGATACGGTATCGTACTTGAATGACTGTGGTATTTGATGTGATTCAAGTCGAAGAATCCTGTCAGCCATAGAGAGGTCTCGCTTAAGATATCCTTCATATTTCAGATCAATCTCAACTTGTTCATAGAGCAAGACGCTGCTGGTTAGGGCGGTTACAGCATTTTTCAAAGTATCGGATGCTTCAAGGAGCATTGTCAGGTGAATTCCAGGTCGTTTTAATAAAGTTAAAGCACTTTGTGAGCTTTCAACTATCGGGTACCCAAGATTAGCAAGTATGGTGTTACTTTCACAAGCAAGAACTCTAGTATGTAAAAGAAGTTCTTTAAGCTCTTGTATATATTTGATATTCTTTTTAGAGGCAGAAAATGTTTCTTCATCAACCAGTCCTGCTATAAACCCAAAATGCCGAAGACGTATATCAGCATTGTCATGTCGAAGCAGAAGTCGGTGTTCAGCAGATGAGGTAAACATTCTATAAGGTTCTCTGGCGTCTTTTGTGATGAGATCATCAATGAGTACACCTATATAGGCATCAGAACGTTTCAGGTGAAGCGGCGGACGTTTCTGAATTTTCAGTGCAGCATTAATACCAGCCATCAGTCCCTGTGCGGCTGCCTCTTCATAGCCTGAAGTCCCATTAATCTGACCGGCAAAGTAGAGATCGGAAACTAATTTTGTTTCAAGTGTTCTTTTGATTTGATGAGGAAAAAAGTAGTCATATTCAATTGCATAACCAGGTCTGATCATTTTTACATTGCCCAGACCAGCAATAGAGCGTAAGCCTTCAAATTGAATATCTTCAGGAAGAGAGGTCGAAAAACCGTTGACATACATTTCATTGGTCTCAAATCCTTCTGGTTCAAGAAAAATATGATGGCTTAATTTGTCCGGGAAGCGACAGATTTTATCTTCAATCGACGGACAGTATCTCGGTCCAACGCCCTGTACTTTTCCACTAAACAATGGAGATCTATCGAATCCCCTTTTCAGAATATCATGTGTTACTTCGTTTGTCTTTGTTACAAAACAGCTTATTTGCCGGCGGTTTAATATGGGTATTGTTTTAAAAGAGAAGGTAACTGGCGCCTCGTCACCCTTTTGTTCATCCACAATCGAGTAGTCGATACTACGAGCATCAATCCGTGGCGGGGTCCCTGTTTTAAGCCTTCCTGATGAAAAGCCAAGACTGACAAGTTGTTCCGTGAGCCCGTAAATCGGAGGTTCCGCAATGGTTCGCCCACCAGCATAATGATTCATCCCGATATGAATGAGTCCATTGAGAAATGTCCCACAGGTAAGGATTGCTGCTTTGCTCTTGATGGCTCTGCCTGACGACAGAACCACTGCGCGAAAGGCGTTTGAAGTGCATTCAATGGATGTTACTGTATCCTGAAGAAGATCAATATTCTTTTCTTCTTCAATTACCTTTCTCATATACAGTGAATACAAGGTGCGATCAGCTTGAGCTCTCGGCGAGAGCATTGCTGGCCCTTTACTTCTGTTGAGCATCCTGAACTGTATTCCTGTTGCGTCAATAGCTTTTGCCATTTCCCCACCAAGGGCATCAATTTCTCTGGCAATCTGTCCTTTTGCCACGCCACCGATCGCGGGATTGCAGGACATTCGCGCTATTGCCGTAAGGTCTGATGAGATGAGGAGGCAAGAGCAACCCATCCTTGCCGCAGCAAGCACTGCTTCGCATCCTGCATGGCCTGCACCAGTAACGATGATATCATACATAAATGACAAATTGTTTCACGTGAAACATCCCTTGAATTGTTAAGTAAATTAAAAATAATAGCACATTCCTTGCAGTTTACCCTGGTGAATTTTGAAATACCGAATAAGGCGTATTAAGTGCGTATATTTAGTTTGTAAATCAATAATGAAAATTCTGTTGTTTTGCAAATCACTGACTATGTAAAAATGGCAAAAAGGGAAATAGTTCCGCATCATATTCTGAGACAGGAAGGAGTTACGGAAATCGTCAGAATAAAATGAAGTATTGAGAAAGGCCTCTTGAAACAAGAAGCTTTTGCAGGCTCTTTAGTGAACCTATGATTGTTAGCCTGAATTATTCATGAGCCTCTGTGAAACAGATTTTTTGAGGCAAAATGGAAACCACTCCGTGCATAACTTGGCCGTTCAGTTTTATGGGAGGGAAGAAATCGAGTATCAGTGGTTCACCCCTGACAAACAGTGCCCC
>CAIYWF010000118.1 GCA_903929845.1 uncultured Chlorobiaceae bacterium
CAGGGCTGATGCGCTTTTGGGGACGGGTGCGGTTTGTAATGCAAGAGTTATCAGGTCATTTCATACCAACCGTGAGAAGCTTGATCTTGATGCTTGTGTGACGATATTGGCGGCGGCAGCGAAGAAGGTTAGTGATGGTGACTGTTCAGGGACTGAGAGTATCCTTTCGGCGCAAGCCGTGGCCTTGAACACCATTTTCACCAGTATGGCAATAAGAGCCAATAGTTGCAAGGTCATACCAGACATGGAAGCCTACATGAGGTTATCTCTGAAGGCGCAGAACCAATGCCGTTCAACACTTGATACGCTTGCACAGATCAAGAATCCGCGCCAGACGGTTATCACCAAGCAGGCGAACATCAGCAACGGACACCAGCAGGTGAACAACACGTTGCATCAGGGAGGCGAGCAGCAGCTTTTGAACTTGAAAAATTCTGAAACCGAGCAAAACAAACTATTGAAGCATGAGCAAGAGAAGGGCGAGCGGTTGGACACCGGAAAGACGGGTGCGGCAGGCTGAAGCGATCCGGCAATGGCAGCCGTGGACAAAGTCAACAGGGGCAAGAACCGAAGCAGGGAAGGCCAGAGTAGCGCGGAATGCTGATAAGGGTGGCACGTGGCGAGAGACGAGGAACTCTCTCAAGCTTATGAATCAACTGTTGAGAGAGCAGCGGCTCACTTTGAACCGGTGGTGAGCAGTCTTCGAGTTACCTCAGAGCTATATCTCCAAACACAAAGCGTGGTTCAGCCATACCAACGACGGGGGGAGCGGGGGGCCCCTTGCGGTACTTCAGTAAAGATCTTCTCACCATTTTGTTGACCTCACCAATATGGTAAAGGGCGGAGGTATTTCACCTGAAGAATATCGAGACGGCTTCGGTGAAGAACTGGTTTGCGTCGGCGTGGTTTCTTGAGCGGAAGCATCCGGAGCGGTGGGGCAAGCGTGAGGCTCCTCCAGCGGATGATCGGGAGAGGGATGAGGTTGTGGTGATTGGGTAAGGGGCGTTGCTGTGGTGTTTTTGATTTTTACAATAATGATTAACGAAAACTCACGCATAGTTTTCAGTGTAGTTTAACGTCGTAGCTCAGGGGCGCAGTGTTAGAGCCCGTCTGAGCAGTAACATTAGTCATCTGGTGTTGCTTCACTTGGCAGTGTTGCTCGGATTGTCGCTTTAAGTTCTTCAGCGACCTGCTTTACGTCCTCGTGCCACCTAACCGTCAGGTGGTGATTCGTATCAAAGTGAGATGCTCCATCTGCGAACGCTTCCCTCTTGCACGTGTAAATCACGGGCTTGCCAAGGCCTTCTGCAAAACCAGCTTCCCAATATGCACCGGGGTTTTGGTGTGTGATGTCGGCGATAAGGAATCGACTACGTCTGATCTCGACCCTCAACCGATCATCAATTAGGCCAGCCTTTGGAACGTCTGTAAGAATACGCAGTTCAAATCCAGTTTTCGCGACTGCTGGACGGAAAACATTCTCCACGATAGCGTTTAGTTCGTGGTCGCCGAACTTCATGGCCATAAATACGATCCGAGAATCGGTGGACTCATTCTCAAGTTGGTCGTAATACTCCCACCCCTTGAATTTCATCTGAAAATCCAGTGGTGGCGTCGACTTACTTGTGTCGGTTCGGTTATAGGAAATCAAACCTTGGTTCGCCAGATGATTCACGACGTAGTAAACCGATTCAGGCCTTCTTCCGCCGATAATCGCCTGCAGTGCCTCACAACTTTCGATCACTACCGAATCGCTTGCTTCTGCAGCTTGCCCTAGCCAGAGGATAAGGTTTTTTGCTTGCTCCGCTGGCTTCGGCAACGAGCTTTGCTCCAATATTTGCCTGCAGGAATGGCTATTCAGCATTGGCCATTCTGTGCTCCTCTGCATCTTCCGAACCGCGTGACTTAGAACTGCTCTTTTAAGATCATCCGCATCCGAGAATTCATAACCTAAGGTTGCCTTCACAGTTCTTGAAAGCTCAAACGTACCGCAACGCATACAACGGTACTGGTATGAGTCACCGGAAGATCCCTTCTCTACCAAGGGTAGATCACAAATTGGGCATTTCTCTGAGCACACCGGAGTATAGTGTACC
>CAIYWF010000119.1 GCA_903929845.1 uncultured Chlorobiaceae bacterium
CCATGATTGCCCGGGATCCGCAGGCTAAAGCTCAGCCTCTTCATGTGCTCAAGCATCACTGGCAGAATATTTTTGAACCGCTGGAGGGTGCTGTTGAGGCTGTCAGGTTTCTCAGGGGAAAGCATTCACTCTGGATCATGAGCGATACTGACCCCCTCCATTTTACCTTTTTGCTCAATAACTACACTTTACTCCGAAGTGCTGACCGGCACTATCTCTCTTTCGAGCATGGCAGGATGAAAAGCAGTGTAGAAGCTTTCAGCCATGTTCTCGAAAGTTCAGGGTGTAGTGCTGATGAGTTTATACTGATTGACGACAAGGCCGAAAACGCTGCATCTGCCTCTAAAGCAGGTATCAGAAGCATACTGTTTCAGAGCTGGCCGGATACCCTTGCTTTACTATGAGAAAATAAGGAGTGATCATGTGGGGAAAAAAGCAAGTTCAAAATTTTGTTCTTTATGGACTCGTCTGTGTCGCCGCTTTTGGCGCTTATGACCCGAACGCATTAGCCTCTGCGGCTGACCAACCGAAGAGCTGGCTTGAGCGGGAGCAGCTTACGGGTGATTGGGGTGGTGGACGTGCAGCCCTTGCGGATCGCGGAGTCTCACCCTACATGACCTGGACTTCACAGATCACACGCAACCTCGATGGGGGTTTGCGTACTGGTACCGATATGGAAGGTGTGGTTGAGTTAGGCGCCGATCTTGATTTGGAGAAACTGGGCTTGTGGAAGGGGGCAACGATCCATACCAGCGGGTTCTGGATTCAGGACAACGACGATCCCTCCGCTGACTTTATCGGCAATTTTGATGAGGTGAGCAACCTCACAGCGCTCCGAAGTGTCCGATTTTACCAAGCTTATGTGAAGCAGAGCTTTTTTGCTGGCAAGGTAACTGCAAAAATTGGCCAGCTTGCGCTTGACGACGACTTCATGATTTCCGCTCAGTCTTCCATGTTCATGAATGCCTCGTTCGGTTCGTTGCCCGTTCTTTCAGCGAACACGAAAGCACCGATTTATCCGTTGGGCGCTCTCGGCGCATGGGCGCAGATGAATTTCACCAGTGCATTCAGGTTGCAAATGGGCATCTATGGTGGGGACGCGGGAACCCAGAGCAGTAATCGCAACGGGTTCAACTACTCACTTTCCCTTCATCAGGGTGCGGCCATGATGACCGAGCTTGGACTGGATAGAGGTGGAGGTACCTGCAAACTGGGCGCATTGCTCCATACCGGAGAATTTACGGATTACCGTACCGGTGATGTGCGATCCGGCAATTACGCACTCTACATGGTGCTTGATCAGATGCTGATTGGCAATCGTGATGCCCCTAAGCTGGGTGTGTTTCTGCGTAGTGGCCTGACCCCGCTGGTTGCGTGTAACGAGGTTGACAGGTATATTGATGCTGGAATTACCGGTCAGGGGCTGTGCGATGGAGACCGTGTCGGAATTGGATGCAGTCATGTCAGCTTTGGAGGGCCTTTCGTTGAGTCGCAACGCAACGCAGGAATCCAGGTTACTGATTCCGAGTCAGTGATTGAACTGAGCTATCAAAAACAACTGACGCATTGGAGCATGATTCAGCCCGATTTGCAGTATGTCATTACTCCCCAGAATGCGGCGGCATCCAACGCGTTGGTAGCTACCGTCCGTATGAGAATCAATTTTTAGGCCATGTTGCAGATTACCAGAACCATTGCCATCCCCGATGGCGACATCGATCTTCAGACCATGCGTGCGCAGGGTGCGGGCGGCCAGAATGTCAACAAGGTCGAAACCGCAGTTCATCTCCGCTTTGATATAAAAGCATCCTCGCTTCCTGACGATTATCGTGAAAAGCTGCTGCTTCTGAAGGATAATCGGCTCTCGAAAGATGGGGTAATCATCATCAAGGCGCAACGCTACCGTTCGCAGGAAAAGAACCGCACCGATGCCATACTGCGACTGCAATCACTGCTTCAGCGTGCAGCTCAGCCGGTAAAAAAACGCAAAGCCACAGCTCCAACAAAAAGCTCCAAGGAGCAACGCGTTGAGAGCAAGATGAAACGCGCCTCAGTCAAAGCCATGAGAGGGCCGATTGAGTACTGATGTCAGCTACGATTCACCCCATATTCTCCAGTCGCTTGTAAAAAAAGTGCTTCGTTACTTCGGCGGAGACAATATACAGTACCACAATCAGCAACATCCAGCCGTAAAAGAGCAGAGGCAACTGGGCAAATCCGAAGGTCGCTGCCAGCGGCGTAAAGGGCAGCGCCAGAACCGCCAGAACAACAAGTATTGTAGCAGTCAGCAGATACTTGCCGGGAGGGCTTTTGAAAAATGGGAGGCGCGTGCGGATAACCAACACAATGAGTGAGGCGGAGATAACCGATTCAGCAAACCAGCCGGTTTGAAACTCTGTTTCTTTGGCATGCAGAACATAATGCAGGACACCAAAGGTGAAAAAGTCAAAGAAGGAACTGAGAATCCCGAAAGTGATCATATAACGCTTGATAAAGCGGATATCCCAGCGATGAGGCTGGGCGATATTGATGGCATCGACCCGGTCGCTTGAGATGGTCAGTTCCGGGAAGTCGGTCAACAGGTTGGTAAGCAGTATCTGCTTTGGAAGCAGCGGCAGGAACGGCAGAAACAGGGAAGCTCCGGCCATGCTGAACATGTTGCCGAAATTGGCGCTTGTCGCCATAAAGACATACTTCATGGTGTTGGTGAAGGTTTTGCGGCCCTCAATAATGCCCTGCTCCAGCACCTTCAGGTCATGGTTGAGCAACACAATCTCAGCGGCCTCTTTGGCGACATCCACCGCAGAGTCAACTGAAATCCCCACATCAGCGGCATGAAGAGCTGAGGCATCGTTAATCCCGTCACCCATAAAGCCCACCACGTTTCCACTCTTTTTCAGAGAGAGAATGATGCGCTCCTTCTGGTTCGGCTCCACTTCGGCAAAAATATCGGTACGAACCGATTGCTGCATCAGAGCACGATCACTCATCTTGCGGATTTTCGGACCGGAGAGGATGACCGGCTTGGCGATGCCGATCTGCCGTCCAAGACTTGCCGCCACAAGAGCGTTATCGCCGGTAATAATTTTCAGTGCAACCCCTAGTTTTTCAAGATTTTGAATCGTTTCCTGAACGTCTTCCTTGGGAGGATCAAAAAAGGAGACAAAGCCGAGAAAGATCATTTCAGACTCATCCTTTCGGGTAAAATCCTGCTGGGGATTCCCCGCTTTCCAGGCAACACCAAGCGTGCGGTACCCTTCAGTGCTGAGCTGCTCATAGTGCTCCATAATCTGTGCTTGCTTTTCATCAAGCGCAACCAGCGTTCCGTCTTCGCTCTCCACCATGCTGCACACCTCAAGCACCTGTTTGAGTGCCCCTTTCGTGATCACTAAATTTTCAGAAGCATTGCGGATCTGAACGGTCAGGCGTTTCCGGATAAAATCGTAAGGCACCTCACTCTGTACTTCAAAGAGATCTTTTCTTCCAGGCAGACTGTTCGTAATGGCTTCATCAATGGGATTTTGAAACCCCTTTTGAAGGGAGGCATTCAGCCATGCGTATTGCAGCACCTTTTCTGACGTGTCGCCTGACAACGATAATGCTTTATGCAATTTTACTTTACCCTCTGTAATTGTGCCCGTTTTATCTGAGCAGAGGATGTTCATGCTTCCAAAATTTTCGATGGAAGAGAGCCGCTTCACAATCACCTGCTCCTTGGCCATGTTGCGTGCGCCGGAGGCCAGATTGACGCTGATAATGGCAGGAAGCAATTGAGGAGTAAGGCCGACGGCCAGTGCCATGGAGAAGAGGAAGGAGTCGAGGATTGGTTTGTGCAGCAGGACGTTGACGGCAAAGATGATCACCACCAGCACCATGGTGATCTCCATGAGCATGTAGCCGAACCGGCGCACGCCTCGTTCAAAATCGGTTTCAGGCGCTTTCAGCCGGAGCGTATTGGACATTTTGCCAAACTCGGTTTGTATGGCGGTTTTCATCACCAACGCTTTTGCTCTCCCGCTGATGACGTGTGCACCCATAAAAAGGGTGTTGCTGCGCTTCGCCAGTGGGGTGTCGGCTGGTAGAACGCCTCTGTTTTTTTCTACCTGGTAGGTCTCGCCCGTGAAGGCCGCTTCATCCACAAACAACTC
>CAIYWF010000120.1 GCA_903929845.1 uncultured Chlorobiaceae bacterium
CATTACTGGTGTTTTCGGACGTGGCTTCGCCAAGACATGCAGTCTTTTCAGATTCCAGGCCAGGCTTACCAGCGTCCATTCTGCATCGACATTTTCCAATCCTCGGCGCATAAATTGTCGATACCCAAGCACTGATTTAAGAATCCCGAATACCGGTTCGACCGTGCTCTTACGCACACCATAAATGGCTTTCCCTTCCGGGGTTTTCAAACGGTGCTTCATTTTGGTAACACTGTCTGCATCTTCCGCCAAGGGCTCCGGTTTACTGAATCGTTCTTCGAGGTTTCGATTATGCTTGTCTCTGCCAACAGCTATCAGCGGATTGATTTTCGCATTTTCACAGGCCTCGACATTGGACTGGCTGAAATATCCAGCATCAGCTATGATTTCATTGACTTGACCGAGTTGTTCGGGTAATTGTTCCAGCATTTCAATTGCTGGTTCGATTTGCTGTTTATCGTTGGGTTGCTGGGTTACATGAGTTGCAACAATCAGCATGGTGGCAATATCAACGCATGTTTGGGCATTGAAAGCCTGCATGAATCCGCCTCCACTTGTCGGCATGATCCGGGATTCTTCATCGGTCAGGTTAACCTGATCGTGAGGTTTCGGCCCTGGCTCTGGCGGCTTGGGTGCTTTGCCTCCTGGTTTCCGGCCTCGTTCTTTGGCTTTCTTTTCCCGTTCCGCAAGCTTGTTCTCGTAGACTTGCTTTTCCTGCTCATAGCGTTCAGTCGCCCGTGCTTCTATTTTTTTCTTGGCTTCCGCTATCGTTGCAAGACGTTTTTCTCGCCGAACAAGCTCTTCTGGAATTTTCATGCCATCAGGAATCAATGCTTGATCGGCCTGATCTGCCAGTAACCATAATTGCTCCACTTCTTGTTTGAGTTGCTGTTCAAGTTTACAAGCATGCTGCCAGCTCAGCGCCTGATGCTTCGACGCATTGGCCTTGACTTTCGTGCCATCAAGACTCACTGCTCCAAGCTTCAGAATCCCCATTTCATGGGCAATGATGAGAATCTGGTTGAACAAATCCTTCAGCTCTGCTGAAAACCGTTTTCTGAACATCGCGATGGTATCATGATCTGGATGCTGATTGCCAGTAATGTAACGGAACGCTACGGAATCGTATGTTGCCTGTTCAAGCTTTCTACTGGAAAACACTCCGGTTGAATATCCAAAAAAAAGCAAAGAGAACAACAAGGCTGGATCATAAGGCCTTGAGCCTTTACCTTCATACACGCCTCTGAGTGATGACAGGTTAAGTTGCCCCACCATATCAACCACAAAACGGGCTAAATGATCTTTGGGTAGCAACTCCTGAACTGATGGAGGAAACAAAAACGGTGTATCACGGTCTGCTATGATAAAATCGATACTCATAAGGCATAATCGGGCTATAGAGACTGAAGCTTTGGATATAAAAAATTATATGTAATTGATATTATTATCATTCTTTATAAGGAAATCAAAAAATATTTTCTGCGTATTATAAAGTCCGACAGGCTGCTAGCATCAAAATCCTGATTGAGTTACAAGGGCTTAAAGAGTGAATCCAGCCGCAACTGCATCATTATAAAACATCTTTACAGTATCAAGAGAGTAAGTATCAAGATCGTAATCAACCAGTGACAACTTTTTCAGAATATCGTTGGTAACTGTAATGACGTGACAACCTATATCATTTGCATGGAAAATATTCAGCAGTTCACGAGGGCTTGCCCAAATCAATTCAGAGAGTGGCGCATTTTTAAGCTCCTCGACGGCTGCGGCCATCATCGGCACAGGATCACGACCAGTATCCGCAATCCGTCCGGCAAATACCGAAACATAACTCGGAACGTATGGATCAAGAGATGCAACTACATCTCGCACCTGAGTCAAGGTCATGAGTGCTGTCACATTCAGTTTAACTTTTTTTGCTGCCAACTTTTTAAGGAGATCATAACAGGTTTCCTGCCTGGTATTGGTCACAGGAATCTTGACGTAAACATTGTCGCCCCAACCAGCAATCTCAATTGCTTGTCTTTCCATCTCTGCAAAATCATCCGAAAAAACTTCAAATGAAAGGGGCTTATCCTTGATATGGGTAAGTATATCTTTACAGAACGCCCGGTAATCGGTGATACCAACCTTCTTCATCAAGGTCGGGTTGGTTGTTAATCCTTTGATGTATGGTTTTTCATACATTTCAAGCATGCCGTCTTTATCTGCTCCATCTGCAAATATCTTGACCTTTAACATTTCAATGTTTTTCATAAAGGGAATCTCCTAAAATAATGGTTGTAGCTTCTTTTAAAGAGTTTACACTAAAAGTGAAGAATTCTGGCTGTTGTTCATCGTAGCTGTAATCAATAAAAATTGTTTTACAACCAGCACGCACTCCAGCTTCAGTATCCCGCCAGCGATCTCCAACCATATAACTCTCAGAGAGATCAATACCATACTGTGTCGCAGCTGCTAACAGTGCACCTGGCAGTGGTTTGCGGCAATCGCAGCCATCATCGCCATCATGATAACAAGTACGGAATTCATCAATTGGCAAACAATTATCCAGATAATGATTGATCTCCTCAACAACAGCCATTGGTGTTGTGCCCCTGGCAACATCGGGCTGGTTTGTCACAACAATCAGCATGAAACCTGCATCATGCAACGCCCCCAATGCCTCTGCTACACCAGGCAAGATTTCAACCTCGGTAATATTAGCTGGCGGATACGGCTTGCCGTTACGCACCATGGCGCGATTAATCACGCCATCCCGATCGAGAAATACAGCCCGTCTCATCTATTTAACGGCTGATTCCCACTTGGTCTGATGTTCCTTCAGCTTGGGATGTGATACAAGCAGATGCCAGATCACCGCCTGGAAGGCCTCTGAATGCGGAGTGATATTCTCTTGGTTAACCGTCGGTACGATAACACAGACATCGGCAACCTGCGCCGTATAACCGCCATCACGGCCAACGATTCCAGCAACCTTTGCTCCAACTGTTTTGGCATATTTGAGAGCTTCAACAAGATTTGGACTGATATTTTTTTCAAGATTACCCCCTCCTACAGAAAATATCATGATCGCATCTCTTTCAGAAAGCTTGCTTGTCTGCAGCCAACCAGCAAAAATCGTTGCCCAACCCTCATCATTAGTACGCGCAGTCAACTCCGAAACATTGTCTGTGGGCGCATAAGACTCAATCCCTACAATCTTTCGAAAATCGTTCACAGCATGGGAGCAATTACCTGCACTGCCGCCAACACCCAAAAAGAAAATCCGGCCACCCTCTGCTTTCACTGTAGCCAACAAATCCGCCATCTTTTCAATGGCAACTACATCCAAAGAACGGATAATTTCCAGAGCTTCATTTAAATGCTGCTCAGCATAACTCATGTTTATTCTCCCTTTTTAAAATAATTAACGGCTTCCTCCAAACCCTTCAGGGAACCAATCTCATAAAAACGCTCAAATACCTCATACCCTGCCAAATCACCCTGAACTGATAGATTGTGATAAATCTCAGCCAGATCAAATGGCTCATTGATCGGCCTATCTTGTAGAACTGCTGCAGATAAAATTCCCAATCCATAATCAATATGCGCCATATCAGGAATCGGCACCCGCTTGTTATACTCTACAATAGTACCCTCTCTAAATAAAACATTACTCTTATCCCACAAGTCCTCATTACAAAGCACGGTCATCAATGCAGGCTTACCGCATGAACAAAAGCTCTTTTCCACCGCACTGAAATCAATCGGTAAATATGAATCCCCATAAAAAACAAAAAACTGCTTTCCCAGAAATGGAAGTGCCTGCCTTAATGCTCCACCAGTTCCCATCAACTTTGGACCATCCCATGAGTATGTAACCTTCAACCCAAAAGAGGAGCCATCACCCACCACAACCTCTACTTGTTCGCCAAGATAACCAAGACACAATACTACGTCAGTAATGCCTTGACAAGAGAGATAATCAAGCTGACGTGCGATAAAAGGTATTCCGTCTACCTCGACAAGCGACTTCGGAATTGTCTGAGTAATGGGATGCAAACGGGTTGCCAAACCACCCGCAAGGATTGCTACAGTCAGCATCAGGACGACATCACTACTTTACTCCCTTCAAAGTCAAAGCGAAAACGCACCTCTTCCAGACCAGCAGCAGTCATTGCAGAACGCAATTTACTTCTGTCGCGCGCCATAAACATGAGAAAGCCTCCGCCACCTGCTCCAACAAGCTTTCCACCGATGGCGCCATTGTTCATGCCCAACTCATACCATGCATCAATCTTGGGATTGCTCATACCGCCCGAACGACGCTTTTTATGCTCCCAATGCTCATGCATCAACTCGCCGAAAAGAGTAGTATTCCCATTTTCCAAAGATTCTTTGCTACGATAACCTAACTCCTTGACATAGTGGAGGTTATTGAGCATCTCATCATCATTTTTCTGGGACCGTACCTGCTGGTCTTTCAGAATACCGCTGGCGCTACGCGAAAACCCGGTAAAAAATAACAGCAGATTGTCCTCAAGATCAAGCAGGGTGTCCATACTAATATCCAGTGGCACAGCAGTCACTTTGTCATCTTTATGGAACGTAAAACAGGTAATTCCTCCAATAGCGGCTATGTACTGATCCTGTTTGCCTATGGGTTCCCCAAGGCGATCAATTTCAATATGGCATGCCAATTCGGCCAACTCTTCCTGATGCAAATGTCGCTTGCGGTGGGTATAAAGCGCTTTTAAAAGTGCCGTGGTAAAACTGCCGGAAGAACCCAGACCAGTTCCAGATGGAATATCCGCAAGAGTGGTAATTTCCACTTGAGGCGTTCTGAACCCCAGCATGTCAAGTGCTTCACGAATAATCGGATGCTGAACATCGACAATCTTGTCGACATGCTCAAGTTGTGAATACTTCAGATAAATACCTTCCGTAAAAGGCCTCATGACAGTTACATACACATACTTTTCAATAGCTGCCGACACAAGAAAACCCTCATGGGCTCGATAGTAGGAGGGCAGATCCGTCCCGCCTCCGCCCAGTGTAATGCGCAAAGGACTACGCGCAATGATCATAACCAGACTCCCTGTAAATTTGCTGAACGACCTTCAGCGATTCATAAGCATCCTTTAACCCTGAAGAAGGTGTGCGATTCAATCGAATATCCTCATAAAACTCAGCCATTTCAACCATCCATGAGTCATCCCCCATAGGATATTCCCACGAAGTGGTTTCCGGTGGTCCCATTTCAGGAAGCATCTTGTAATGGGTCAACCGCTCCAGGCCATAACTTCCTCCCAAACCGGAAATATCAAGCTTGCCTTCTCTGCCGTAAATTTCCATCGAAAAAAGGTTTTTCCACTCAGTACACGAAGCATGAAGAAAAGCGACCTGCTGTTTCTCTGTCTTGAGTATCATAAAGCCGTTATCATCGACCGGCATATCCCAGTAATAGGTATGAGCAAAACCCTTCACCTCTACAAACTCCCCGAGAAACCAGCGAGAAAGATCAATTAAGTGAGGCCCCTGGTCGATCAACTCACCACCGCCGGAAAGCGCAGGGTTCGCTCGCCACTCCCTGTCATAACCAATCCTGGCACCGTGTCCATACCGAGCCCGGATAAACATCAGCTCACCCAACTCCCCAGAATCAAAAATCTCCCTGGCTTTACGCAACGCACGGTGATAGCGATGATTAAACCCAACATGTACCTTTACATTCTGCCTTTTAGCGGCAGCAATGACCGGCTCAAGCTCAAGAGCTGAACGTGCTGCGGGCTTTTCAACCAGCACATGCTTACCGGCATTGATAGATGCAAGTGTAATTTCTGCCAGCGAATTATGCAGCGTAGCAATGACCACGATATCCACTTCCGGCAACTCAATCAACTCTTGCAAGTCAAGACAAACCCTGGCACCAAAACCTTTTGCCAGGTTTTCAGCTCGACTGATATCAATATCGGCACAAGCCACCAATTGCCCCCCGCTTCCCAACGCTTTTGCCCGTTTTTGGCCAATCATGCCACAACCGACAATTCCGATCCCATATATTTTATCAAGACCGCTCATTTGTCTCCCCAGATAAAACCTCTGTCCCGACCAACGATACGGCGTAAAGTATAAACATCGCTTGATGACAAGTCATCCTTATGTTCAGGCCAATGTTTCCAATCATCCCAAACCGCACTAATGAGCTTACCGGTAATGCCTTTGCTTGCATCAGAAGCAAGAAAAAGCGCTAAATCAGCGACATTTTCCATCGAGGCACCGCCCTCAGCAAAAACCATATTGGCAAGAGCAAACTCTCGCTCACCGGTTGCAGCAGCACCACTATCAAGAATTTCACCCAGCAAAGCAGTCTTCATAGCTCCTGGAGCAATACAATTTACCCTGACACCATAAAACTTCGTTTCCTCTGCAAGCGTTTCACTAAAACGAACCAAACCTGCTTTGGCAGTTGCGTAAGCACTGAAATTTGGCCTTGGCCCGGTCGCTCCTCCTCCGGAAATATTAATGATCGAGCCTCCTCCGGTTTCCTGCATCCAAGGAATGAACGAATGACATAAAAACACTGGAGCAAGTAAATCAACCTGTATTGTCCGTTGCCAAAGGGAAAAATCGTTGTCCGACAAGTGACCCATTGGTCCATGGATAGCTGCATTATTAATGAGTACATCTATAGCTGACACATTCTCTCTAATCCTGACCGTCAACTCTGCAATCTGGGCTTTATCGTCCAGATTGCAGACAAAAGAGATAACCTGCTGCCCCTTATTCTGAGGTAGTGTACTTACTATTTTGTTCAGACCCAGCTCGCTGCGTGCAATCAAACAAAGGCTATACCCGGCAGCCCAAAATCGCCGTGCAAGAACTTCTCCTAATCCCCTGGAAGGGCCGGTAATTAAAGCAACCTTTTCATTCATACGCGCACCCTAAATACCCATTCATTGTTGCGTAAATACTCGACCGTCTTGATCACTCCTTCGCGAATACCGATCTTTGGTGTCCATCCTAACATTTGAATTTTTTTTGTGTCCAAAAAAATAAAGGGGTTATCCCCAATCCAACCACGGTCACCACCTGAATATTGCAATTCAGGCGTAACGCCAAGCTCTTCACAAATCCATCCAATAGAGTCGTTTACTTCGCAATAGCCGTCAACACCAAGATTGAAGATGTTAACCTTATCGACAGCCTTGTCGATTGCCAGCAAAATAGCATCGATACAATCCTGCACATAAAGATATGATTTACGCTGTTTACCATTGCCAAGCACCGGCAGACATGAAGAATCTGACTTCAATTTATGATAAAAATCAAAAACATGACCATGAGTGTAACGCTCACCAAGGATGGATACAAAACGGAAAATCCATGATTGAAAACCAAAGCCTTCACAGTAAGCAGCAATAAGACCTTCGCAGGCTGCCTTTGAAGCGCCGTAAAGTGACGTCTGTATGGGAAACGGTCCGTCTTCCGGGGTCGGAACAACCGGAGACTCACCATAGACCGATCCCGTAGAAGAAAAAGCGATTTTCTTTATCTCGTTGGCACGCATTGCCTCCAGAACGTTATAAGTGGCAATCGTATTCTGCTCAAGATCCTTGCGGGGATGCTCCGTCCCGAAACGAACATCAGCATTCGCTGCAAGATGAAAAACCGCCTCATGACCAGCAAATGCAGTTGTTAGCGCATCAGGATTTAAGAGATCAATTTCAATCATGCGAAAATTCGGATGCGTCAATGCCCCTTCAATAAATTTCCGTTGACCAGTTAAAAAGTTATCAATACCTGTTACATGATGACCATTAGCCAGCAGACGATCAACCAGGGTACTGCCAATAAAACCGGCACAACCGGTAACAACATAAAAACTCACGTATTCTCCTTGATTTTAAAAACCCAATACCTTGACAGAGCATAGCTTATCAACGTCGTAAATACAACTGCCACACAAACGCCAAGATAAGATGAAAGATGAAATAGTTCGACACAAATACCAACTATCGCAAGAGTAATAGCATAATTAAACAGCCAAACAGTAAGATATCGAATAAGCTGACGTTCGTGCCTATCTTTTACCGCTCCGAAGGTATAATGTCTATTTGCTAAAAAGTGAAAAACAGAAGAAAATAAATAAGCAACACTAACAGATATCACGTAGTACAACATAAGCACAGACTGAGCAACCCACATAACTAAAAAGTAAATTGCAGCAGTTGTGCCTCCAACCAATCCGAATTTTAAAAAAACAAAAAAATGATTGCTTATTTTGAAATCAGATATCTTCATATATAAGTCTTTTATCATGCGGGTCTTCGTGCAGTGACCAATACTCTTACCCCAAAAGGTAACTGAATATTGGATAAATAGTTAGACTCAACATTCATCGCTAACCGAACGAGCGGGCTTTCTGAAGTACCTGAAGCCTGCTTTCTTACCGTCGTTTTGTTTTTTCGGGATAGAGAAAACTTATTTCCTATTTTTATTGCAGCAAAAGCAGGAAAAAGAATAAATCCAAGATGCGATTTTCTGTCAATAGTGAATCCTGCTTTATTCAATTTAGAATGGAGCTCCGATGCCGAATAACGTCTGAAATGTTGCAATTCCGCATCATAGGCGTCATACAGATGAGGACTTGCAGGTACTTCCACGACCAAGGATCCTCCAGGCTTGAGAAGATTGTATGCTTTTTGTAACGCACTATCATCATCTTCAATGTGTTCAAGCACATTCAACATAACCAACACATCAACACTCTTGTCAGGTATGGGACATTGAAGCAAATCAAAACGTAATAAAGGAACACCAGAAATACTTTTAGCTAATCGAAAAAGTGGTTCTTTAACCACATCACCACCAAGAATAACTGCTTCTGGAAAAAAATGCACCATATCCCGTATCAAATAACCGGATGAACATCCTATCTCCATGATGACTGCGTGTGCGGATGGCATTACATTTTTCACTTGTTTCAAAGCATCCCGTCGCGACGCTATATCAATTGGATGACTATTACCAGCAACTTCTTCATGAAGCGCAGTAAGTTCGTCAGACCAGCCAGCAAAATTTTCACTGTATTCGAGCACCGGAGTACATTGTCCAGATAACACAAAATTCATCCCATCCCATTGAGGTGAATCAGAACAACCTTCTGGTGGGGATAACTTAAACGGAAGTATCATACTCATACTCAGAAATTAATTTTCCGATCAATAATGGACATAGGGCGTTGCTTCACTTCGTCATAAATCCTTCCTACATATTCCCCAATCAAACCAAGCCCAAGTAACTGAACACCAGAAAAAAAACTCACTACCAATACAGTTGTAGAAAGCCCCGGAGTTAACTCTACACCAATAAATTTTTGTATCACATACCAAGTTCCAAGTAAAAAACTTAACCCTGCCAAAACCACCCCAGCAATCGACATCAAAAACAAGGGGCGTGAACTGAAACTGATCAAGCCATTCAATCCTATCTTGAACGAACCGGTAAGACGGTTATAGTTACCCTTGCCAGCAAAACGTTCATCTCTGTCATATTCTATAAATGTTTGTTTAAAGCCGACATAAGCCACTAAACCACGTAAAAAACCATGACTTTCATTCAAGCAACGTAACTCTTCGATCAAGCGCCGTGTCATAATGCGAAAATCGCCTGTATTTCGAGGAATCTGTACATCGCTCAGTTTATTAATAACTGAATATCCAACGTGGGCAATAACTCGCTTGATCAGCGTTTCACCCTTACGAGAACGTCGCTGTGCATAAACCACCTCGTAGCCTTCATTTAATTTTGCATACATCTGCTCGATAAGTTCCGGCTGATCCTGAAGGTCAACATCGATGACAACGCAGGTTTCACCGGTACAGGCAAGAATTCCAGCCATCGTTGCTGCAGGTTGACCGAATCGCCTTGAGAATACCATCAGTTTGATGTTCTGATTACGATTAATCTCTTCAAGAATAATAGCCTCCGTTTTATCCGGAGATGGATCAAGAGCAAAGATGATTTCGTAACTGATACACATCTTCGCCATCACCATCTCTGTGCGTAGCAGAAATGGTCGAATGTTGGATTCTTCTTTATAAACTGGAACAATGATTGAAACTGAATTCATGTATTTATTTTCTTAATTCTTGCTATTATATACACCAATATGTGATACACTAAGTTGACGAATTCCTGAATTATTCCCAACTATTTTTATGATTCCTTCGTTGCATCCAATTTTCAAATTTTTTAATGGAACGCTAAATACAACAGGAAGTTGTGCGGACGATATTTCAGATAATATTTTGCCTGAAAGAATCAGTTGAATTCTATGAATTGGAAGTATATCTGGTCCAGAAACAAGTTTAACCTTAAAGATCTTACTCTTTTGAATGTCCATAATATACAATCTGAAATTACCAGAATAACTTAACCATCGAAACATTTCTGTACCATTTTTTCCTTCAGGAGGCAGCCAGTTATTGCCATATATTTTAACTGCATTATCATAAGGAATTATATTAAGAATGGAATTTTGCCATGCGTCAGTATGGGTTATATCAGCGAAAACATTAGATAAATACCCGGGGTTTGTTACACGAAAAATATCAAGACCAAAATTATTATCAAAATCAGTACGATATCTAAAAGACTTGCTATCAAAATGAATATGCCTTTTTTGAAATCGATTAAGATATAAAAAAAGGTCAAGTGGATCTCCGGACAAGTCTGCAATTAAGGGGTTATTATAATTATCACGATTTCGTATTTTCTGAATGGATAGTCCAAGGTATCCATTAATTGCCTCAATATATAAAGAAAAAATATCAAATTTTTCTATGCCAGCAAATACGGCATAACCAAAAAGCCCATACATTGCAAGCTAATTGGAAACCCTATTAAGGTCAATAATAAAAGTATTTCAAGCGTTATCAGGCCATACCTAAATCCTGAATCAATTAACATAAGTAACTTTATTATTTTAGAGCCCTTTATTTCATCAAATAAGAACACCAAAATCACTATAGACAGTACTGCCATAAAAATGGTCAAAGAAAATTTATGGCCGTTGTGCTAATCAATATTGCGAGAATTCCTTCATCATTCATCAGCAGTGACCTTAAGTACTTTTATTCCGACCAATAAAATTCTTGGGTCTCCATTACCATTCGGAACTATGATTCCACTATATTCAGGTCTAAAAACAAGAGTATTTAGTCCTTTTAGCAATTTGATATGACCCGTATATCCTCTGGTCGATTGCATATCGAATTTAAGTAATTGCTTTTGCAAAGATTCAACACATATATTTGGATATTCTTTACGTTGATCACCAACACTTGGCCCAATAACAGCTTCAAATACAATTGTAGCACCTTTTGGGTTTGATGTCGTCAGCATAATTGAAGCTGATTCCCTGCCAATCCAAAAGAAAGGTAAGCCATCAAGCGCTTCATTTCCGTTTGACGCAGAGATCGTTATTTGCGGTGGTTGCTCTTCAGGTCTTCCTTTGATCAATTTAAACAAATTGTTCTGCCAAATAAGATCACCTACAGATACCGTGTTACGCTCAGTTAGAAGATATTCAATATTTCTTTGGTCTGGAACCTTGCTACGAAGCATCAATGGAAGAACATGCGCTTGATGCATATATCCATTAAATTCTGAAAAAATAACTTTGGTATCACGTAATATATAAACAAGCCAAGCATTAAGAATGGGCTCAGATACTAAGACTTGAACAACACCATGAGTTTTTTCAACTGAATTTTTAGCTTCACGAAAATCTGCTGCTCTTTTATACCTATACTCATTAATCCATTGATACTGTTGAACAAGCCATATATAAAATGCTGCAAATATAATCACAATAATGGAAATCCTTGAAGCATATCGGATGATTTTATTGGGAAAAAAAGAGGTACTCAAAATAAATTTGGAGCCACCTGATAAAACAATAGCTACAGACCAATAACCGGCAAGAAGGATCTTGTAAGCACCATAATCATAATGTTTAATTGTTACCATTACAATAAACAATACAGTTATTATCAATAGATATGCAATAAGTGCAAAGCATTTTTTTCGGAAATACTCTGAGGCTCCAATGATAGCAATTGTAAATAAAAATACACCTATAGCTATACTTAAACCCTTGCTACTCAGCCCCCACATCAGCCCCCAAACCTCTACAATACTAAGAAGACCGGGCATTATACCCTCTCCAGGTCGTTCAGTTATTTTGGTGGTTGATGACAACTGATTACTGAAATATATAATCGCTTCCCTCAAATAGGGGCTCACTATAAACAGGACAATTACAGTAACCAATATATACTTAGTAATCTGCGCACGATAACGGTTATCCTTTTGATTACCAAGCCTTACGAATATAATATCTTCAACAATAACTAAACAATAAGCAACAATAATCAGTGGAGACAATTCTGGATAAACATAAATACTTGCCGCTATAACTATTGCTGGTAAAACTAGTTGCGCAAAGCTATTCAACTTTCGATCACAACCGAGCCCAAAAAGTAGTGGCGCAAGAGGTAGAGAAAGTAAATTATCATAATTATTGCTACGCAGGGCATGTGGCAACCAGCCACCAACAACACCGAAAAATACCACAAGCCATACAGGGGCTTCAAGCCCTCGCTGAGATGTAACGTGAGCTACATACGCTAATGCAGTTGCTGTACTGAATATTGATACAATCAAGAGAGGCCCAACTGTCATTTGAGTATCAACCCCTGATGACCATGGCGGGATCAAAACACCAAGCATGGCACTCGCCACAAAGCGAGTATGCGATAAGTGTGATGCATATTGGTACAAAGGTGCCAACCCACCTTCAACACCTTTCGAATAAAGGCGAAGATACTCTCCAAAACTGACATAAGACCAGCCATCAAGAGCCGGGCTGCCGAGATAATCAAATAAACCATACCATAAATAACCTCCGGATACCAGAAATGTCGCAAAAATGGGGATCAACAAACTGGATTTCTCTTCCAAATCAATCAATGCGGAACGAAGGTATATTGATCCATAAATCGCAAATACAACCCAGAATATCCAAATAATGAACGAAGCTCTCCCGGCAGGAATTTCAAATACCACAACGAGCGCAACAAGAATGGCTGAAACCGCCAGAGTCAGGCTTGGAGCAAGGAGAATTCGAAGTTTTAATTCCTGCACTCGAAGAATTTGCAATAGGCCCAAACCGCAAAGTATTGTAAAGAAGATGATTATAGCGGAAAGCAGTGCATTTGTCAGTAAATGAATCATAACCACATATTATGGGTATTCTTATCAAAACGCATTACATCCCATGTAATACTTCGTATAGAATCGCCTTATTTTATACCGCTTCTCCACCTCCGCTTTGCAAAAAAATAGCGGATCTTGAACTCTATACTTGACTTCGGAAATCTGCCCGCTCGCTCATATGTCGTGACATGCACATAGTTCTGTAGCCACCGTTTTGGAACTTTGTTAAAAGATTTTTTAAACATATCGTTGACTTCAGCATGTACCTTGACCCTTGCACCCAACGTTTTGTTGTCAGCATACATCCTTGATCCAGCAAGCTTTTCCTCAAGGTAGGCAAACCGTACTCCAGCATAACTGAGGCGCAACCAGTATTCATAATCCATGCAGTAATTCAGCGAATCATCGAGTAAACCATGTTTTTCGACCACCCGCCGTCTGAAAAAGAGGGCCGGCTGGCAGATAAAACATGTTTGAAGCAAGCGCTCTAAATTCCATGACTCACTTGGATATGCTTCAAACGGATCATCATTAACATCGATGTGATCAGCCTGCCCATAAACTATATCAACATCAGGGTGAGCTTTAAAAAAGTCAACAACACGCGCTATTGCGCCGGGATAGTAGATATCATCAGAGTTTAGCCAACCAATAATTTCCCCGTCTGTTGCAAGAAGGCCTTTGTTGACGGCATCGGTTTGTCCCTTGTCTTTCTCTGATACCCATCGCACCGGAGGTTTAAATTGCTTTAGGATTTCAACAGTATTATCCGTACTCCTCCCATCAAAAACCACATGTTCAATTTCAGCGCCTGTTTGTTTTGCAACACTCAGAAGTGTTCGTTCTATAAATTGTCCCTGATTGAAAGAGGGTGTAATGATGCTGACTTTCATGGGGGAATCGTTGTCGCCCTCAAGAAGTTGCTCTTTTGCTACCACAGCATCATGACCATTCAGGCTGTTGGCCCTCCAAACTCCGGATAACCAGTTTCTCGACTTGTCGATAGCTAACGTCTGCTGAAAGAGTTCCCAATACTCCTTTGCCATTTTATGCGAGTCGGAAAATTCAGTTGCCCGCTGTTTTCCTGCATTAATGAGCCGGTCACGAAGTGGTTCGTCATCCACCAGTGAGAGAATGGCTTGTACAATCTGGGTTGGTACTCCTGGATCGAACAGCATCGCAGCACCGGCAGTTACTTCAGGCAGCGATCGTACATTGCTGCATGACACAGGAACGCCTGCTGCCATTGCTTCGATAACCGGGAGACCGAACCCTTCATAAAGTGAGGGGAAGAGCATCCCGATTGAGTTAACCATCAATATTGAGAGTTCTGCAACGGGAAGATAACCAGGAAAAATAATGCGATCCCCGAGATTCATCGTTTTGGCAACGCTCATCAGCCACGTTTGCCGCTCACCTGGTGCGCCGGTACAAACCAGCTTGATATCTTTGGCTAATCCCTGGCAACAAGCTATACCAAATGCTGTAAAGAGCATTTCATGGTTTTTGTGCTTCCAAAAATTGGCTGGATAGATAAAATATCGCTGTGCGACAAGGTCAAGACGCTTCAGCACGCCATTACCATTATCCTCTTCTGTATTGATTCGATGAGCCATACGCAAGTAAATAGTGCGTATGCAGTTCGGGTCGAGATTGCCGTGAATAATCGCAGAATTGCGGGAATAATCTGAAATAGCCGTGAGCAGTGTCGCCCGACTGCACGCATTGATAAATACCTGATTACGATGCGCAACATCTTCATCGGAAAAAAACTCGGGATAGGTCTTGTATTGTAAATCATAAATTGTACAGACCGTCGGAATTCCTGACTCATAATAGGTCGGAGCAGTAAAAGGGCAAAAGAGCAAATCTACCCCCATACCGCGCAAAAATGAGGCGGAACGGTCGAGGGACTTCGCTCCTTTCATCCTTTTTTTCAGACTTTTGTGCAGGCGCCTTGCTGTACGACTTATTTCATGAGAGAAACGTGAAAAAAGAGTGGTACCAGAACCTTTACGCTGCTGTGAAGTATTTACTGCAAAGCTGTTCCGAACTATCACCCGCCTGACATTCGGGCGATCGAGAAAGGAGAGTTCTTCATGTGCACTCTCTTGAGTGAGAAGAATAAACCCAGTTTCAGGCTCCAGTTCGGCAAGGATGCCAAGTAGCTCAAGAACAAACACTTTTGCACCCCCGTTTTCCCCACCGGGAAGAACAGGAGTTAAATCCACAGCGACAGTTCGCAGTAAATTACTCATGGCATATTTCAAGAAATTGAGATAACATTTTTATTTCAAGCCACATAACAATTTTTCATAATGGTTAAAGTTCATTGAGAGGTTAATTTGTGAAAAAACGAATATTTTCCAAGTTTTTTTCGCTTTGAACCCAGAATAGTTTCCGTCAGTATTTCAATCTGTTCCAACCGTGTGGCACAATCTTGCTCTGACTCCAACAATCTCTTCGTCAACCCCAATTCCCGTTCCCTGATATCGAGCAACGCCTGAGCAAACCGGCCGTTAGGCGTCGCCATTAAAGCCGCATCTATTTGTTCCGTTGTATTAGCTTCAAGGTGGGTGCGACTGGCTACAAAAAACATATCATAGTGCGCAAATATTGCCTGTTCAAAACAGAGATGGTTTACACCAAGCCTCTGAAAAAGTTCAGTCACTGCATGCTTGGTGAACAAGAATAGATGCTCATCAGGAATAAGCAAACTTAAAAATGCATTTTTGGATTGCACCAACTCATCATAATCCATTCTTTCTTTGAACTGCGGAGTCTGGATGAGCAAAAGCCCATCTGGTTTAAGCAGTTTCAGACAGTGGCTCATGGTTGCTATCGGGTCTGGAAGATGTTCGAGAACATCCATAAGGGCAATCACATCAAAACTTCCTGGCAAGATATTGAGAGACTCAACCACACCTGCCTGAACGGAAATACCAAAAGTTTTCTGCCCGAATTCAACAACCCACGGACTCATCTCAACGCCCAATGCCGAAAACCCTGCAAGTTCCAGCAAAGCGACAAAGCTTCCGTGAGCACAACCGAGTTCAAGCACAGATGAAAGCGGGAATCGATACTTCAATAATATTTTGAGCCAATGGAGATTCCGCTCAGTGAGATCATTTCTTGAACGGGCATATATATCAGGGTAGCCAAACTCCTCTTTCTGATGATCAAGCCAGTACTTTTTCCCGTAAAAATCTGAATCGTCATTCCTGACAAACAATTGATCATCCGATAATGGCTTGAGCGCAACCAGTGTTCCACATGATAAACATTCAGCGTATTCTTGATTAAAATCCTTTAAGCGGGAATTACTACACCAACACGTTTTTGCTTTTATCGGTAACGGCATTTTAAATATCGGCTTCAATCTTATAATAAGATCTTATCTGACCAGCTCAGCAAGTGAACTTGCAACAGAAAAATGGACACATTAAGAAGCCATAACTATTATTTGTTGTTTATAGCGTAAAAACTCAATAGGCGATTTATATCCTAACGTTGAGTGTTTCCGTTTTCTGTTGTAAAATACTTCAATGTATTCAAAAAGGCTGTGTCGGGCTTCTTCCCACGTTCGATAGTGTTCGTTATACACCAATTCGGTTTTCAGAGTTTTGAAAAAGCTTTCAGTAACAGCGTTATCATAACAGTTACCCCTTCCGCTCATACTCTGAATCAGACCGTGTTTCGCAAGCTTCTTCCTCCTAAATTGAGCGATAACCATCCACCAGACCAACTTAGCCGAATAATAACGGGCGACTGCACCTGTATGGCTACCGTTTTAACGTTTTGATCTTGTCTTTGCAAGCAACAGTCTATTCCTGATGCCTTCAGCAAGACTCC
>CAIYWF010000121.1 GCA_903929845.1 uncultured Chlorobiaceae bacterium
CTGGTCATCACGAATGAACCATTCCCAAGGATTTTCTTTACCCGTCAACTGAAAAGAGACGGTTCGACATGGTTTGGGCCGTATACTGAAGCACGTCAGCTCAGATCCATCCTCGATCTGATAGGATCAATATTCCCGGTACGGAGTTGTAAATACCGTCTAAGTGAGGAGAATATTGCATCAAAAAAATACAAAGTCTGCCTCGACTACCACATTTATAAATGCAAAGGGCCATGTGAAGGTTTGCAAACGGAGGAGGAGTACCTCAGCATGATCGCCGAAATAATCCGGCTGCTGAAAGGAAAAACATCAACCACGATCCGGTCACTCACTGAAACCATGCAACTCCTGGCACGGGAACTGAAGTTTGAACAGGCCGCAGAGATTAAAGCGCAGCTTGAGAGCCTTAAACGCTATGCTGAACGGCAGAAGGTGGTGGCTGGCGACCGACTTGACCGTGATATTTTTGCTGTTGCGGCAAGCGAAGACGAAGGCTGCGGAGTCGTCTTCAAGATACGTGAGGGAAAGCTGCTTGGATCGCAGCATATCTACATGAACAATACCGATGGAGAAACTGATGCTGAGCTGCAGGCAAGAGTGGTTGAAAAATACTATCTCGAAACTCTTGAGCTGATCCCTGATGAAATTCTGCTTCAGGAACCCATTGGAACAGACGAAGAGGAGACGCTGAGAGCTTTCATATCGACCAAACAACAAGAGGAAAAACAGGAAAAAAAAAACATCAGGTTTGTTGTGCCGCAAATCGGTGAAAAAGCGCATTTAGTCGAGATGTGCCGACAGAATGCCCGACATCACCTGGAGGAGTACCTTATACAGAAACAGAAGAGGGGCGAGGCTGCCCGCGAGCACCATGGAGTTACTGCCCTCAAGGAGCTGCTCCATCTGTCGATACTGCCGCAACGGATTGAGTGCTTTGACAATTCCCATCTTCAAGGCACTGATTATGTGAGTTCCATGGTTTGTTTTGAAAAGGGAAAACCAAAGAAATCCGACTATCGAAAATTTAAACTTAAAACACTTGAAGGCTCGGATGACTATGCGGCCATGGAAGAGGTGATCCGGCGTCGTTACAGCGGCTCACTTTCAACTGAGCTTCCCTGGCCCGATCTCATTGTTGTCGATGGCGGAAAGGGGCAGGTCAACACCGCCTTTCACACGCTGAACGCTCTCGGACTTTCTATCCCGCTGATTGGTCTGGCGAAACGCATTGAGGAGATCTTTACTCCGCAGACACGAGATCCGTTCAATCTGCCGAAAACCTCTCCAGCACTCAAACTGCTCCAGCAGCTTCGTGATGAAGCTCACCGTTTTGCCGTTACCTATCATCGGAAACTGAGATCTGAAAGAACCCTGCAGACAGAGCTCACCACAATTGCCGGTGTTGGAGAAAAAACAGCCTTCAGGTTGCTTGAACGATTCGGCTCTGTCGAAGGTGTAACACAAGCCACCATCGAAGAGCTGAAGGCTGCGGCAGGCACAAAAGTGGGAGAGGCTGTTTTCCGTTTTTACCGACCATGAATCTTTTTATTCCCTCCCGTCCCCACCTCTCAAAATGTTTTTCTTAATAAAATTCTGTTATATTTATCCATTATGGTACGACCGACGATAAAGAAACTCTTTACGATGCCCCTATGAATGTCCCTGATTTTTTTGATGATAATCGTCATAACCCAACGGGAGCATCAGGAAAAGAACCACCCAGCCTTGATGGCCTTGATGGTTTGTTTGATTCGGAAGAACTCTTTGACCGGATCAACCAATATAACGAAGATGGATTCCTGATTGAGGCGCTGGCTGTTGCCCGTCGTCTTGAAGCGATTGCACCTTATAATACGGAAACCTGGTTTCTCCTTGGCAACTGCCTGACACTGAACGGCTCTTTCGATGAAGCACTCGATGCATTTCAGAAAGCTGTCGTCTTCAGTCCATCAGACAGTGAAATGCGCCTCAACCTTGCGCTCGGCTACTTCAACACAGGCAATTTTGAAGAGGCACTTGAAGGGCTCGACGACAATATGATCGACCTCTCTTTTGAAAAAGAGTACCATTACTACCGCGGCATTGTCCTGCAGCGCCTGGAACGATATGAGGATGCTGAATCGAACTTCGAACACTCTCTTGATCTGGATGCAGAGTTTGCCGATGCCTGGTATGAACTTGCCTACTGCAAGGACATTCTTGGCAAACTTGAGGAGAGCACTTCGTGCTACCGCAAAACGGTGGATTATGATCCCTATAATATTAACGCCTGGTACAACAATGGCCTTGTTCTGAGCAAAATGAAGCGCTACGACGAGGCGCTCGACTGTTACGACATGGCGCTCGCTATTTCAGATGACTTCAGTTCTGCATGGTACAACCGGGCAAATGTTCTTGCCATCACAGGATGTATTGAGGAAGCGGCCGAAAGCTATCTGAAAACCCTTGAGTATGAGCCTGATGACCTCAATGCCCTTTATAATCTTGGAATAGCTTATGAGGAGCTGGAAGAGTACAGTGAGGCAATACATTGCTACAACCGGTGCATCATCATCAACACGGAATTTGCTGATGCATGGTTTGCACTTGCATGCTGCCATGAGGCGCTCGAAGAGTACGAAGAGGCATACACGGCAACAAAGGAGGCCCTGAAAGGGGCATCTGACACTATTGAGTTTCTGCTGCTGAAAGCTGAGATTGAGTACAATCTCAACTATCTTGAGCGCTCTATCGCGACTTACCGCAAAATCATAACTTTTGATTCTGAAAATCCGCAGATTTGGGTTGATTTTGCCATTGTACTCAGGGAAGGCGGCCTCGTCAACGCCTCTATCGACGCACTGCAGCAATCACTGAAGCTTCAGCCGCTCTCGGCTGATGCCCATTTCGAAATTGCTGCCGCCTATTTTGCCATGGGCGACAAACTCAGCACCCTGAAAGCGCTGAGCAAGGCATTCAAGATTGATCCTGACAAGAAGGAGCTGTTTCAGAGCACTTTTCCGGAACTTTATCAGCAGGATTCCGTCAGGCGGATGCTCGGTATTTCATGACGAAAGCAACAAAAATTTATGCCCTATTGGGGCGGGGAGTTGATTATTCATACTCCCCGCTCATTCATAATTGTGCCTTCCGGGAGCTGGGACTACCCTGCCACTACACCGTTTTCAATATTGCCGAACCTGATCTGGTACAAGACGCCCTGCGAGGCGCAAGAGCACTCGGTATTGCTGGCTTCAATGTCACCATCCCCTACAAAAAAACTGTTGTTCCTTTTCTTGATGAACTTTCTGTGGGGGCAGCCTCCATTCAGGCAGTCAACACCATCGTCAATGAATACGGGAAACTTGTCGGGCACAACACCGATATTGACGGTTTTGCTGCGCCTCTCCTGCCATACTGGAAGAGCATAACAGGCAAAACGATCTCTATTTTTGGCGGAGGTGGAGCTGCGCTGGCGGCCATCGAAGCATTCAACCGTTTTTTTACCCCTGCAGAGATTCTGCTCTTTGTTCGAGACCCTGAAAAAGCTCGTTCCCTGCTTCATGAGAGCGGGTATGATTGCAGTGTGCCAATAACCATAATTGCTCAAGATACGCCGGAAAAAATCAGGAACTCTCGGGTTATTGTCAATGCAACACCAGTCGGTACCAGAGGAGGCAAGGGTGACAGCTCCATTATTCCGCTTGACCGGGAGTTGCTCCACCCTGACCAGATTGTTTACGACATGGTCTACAACCCCCTCAATACTCCACTGTTGCAGGCGGCACAGATTACTGGAGCCACAACAATATCGGGCATTGAGATGCTGATCGGACAGGCTGAACGTTCATTTACCTTATGGACCAACATGAAAATGCCGATTGATGCAGTAAGAGCGGCGCTGCTGCAAGAGATTCAAGAACAACAATCCCGCATATCTGACTGACTCATGAAATGGTTTTTCTCCCTTGTTCTCCTGGTCATTACCGCTGATCAGTTGACAAAAAAAATGGCTGTCGCTTTTCTCCGGGATGCCGCTCAAAGTATCGTCATCATTCCCGGCCTCTTCTCGTTCACCTACGCAGAAAACAAGGGCGTTGCCTTTGGCTTGGAATTTGCACCGCCAGCGGTGCTCCTCCTTCTGACAGCCCTTATTACAGCAATCGTGCTCATATATGTCATCAAGTCAAACAACCGTACCGCCCTTTTTCTTATCCCGTTTGCCCTCATTACAGGCGGAGGCATCGGCAATATGATTGACCGGATCACTCTTGGCAGGGTTGTTGACTTTATCTATTTTGACCTTTACAACGGTTATGTTTTCGGCTCATACCTCTCCCTGTGGCCTATTTTCAATATCGCAGACTCAGCCATCTCCATTGGAGCCTGCATCTTGATTATCTTTCACAACAAAATCTTTCCCGACGGAAACCAAGGGGTAAAAAGCCATGTTCGTTGACACCCACTGCCACCTCTCGTTCCCTGAATTTGACCAGGATCGTAACGAAGTTATAGCACGCATGACCGAAGGAATGTTAAGCATGCTCATTGATCCCGGTATTGACGTCGAAACAAGCAGAAAATCAATTGAGCTGGCCAATGACTTCGATTTCATCTACGCCAATGTCGGGCTTCACCCTCATGAAGCAGAACACCCTGTCAGCAAAAGTGTTTATGATGATCTTGCGTCGCTTGCGCTCTCACCGAAAGTCGTTGCCATAGGAGAAATCGGCCTTGATTACCACTATCCTGAGTATAACCGCTCTGCCCAGCATGACGCATTCCGGGAGATGCTGAGACTGGCCAAATCCCTTGATCTGCCGGTCGTCATCCATTGCCGGGATGCCTGGAAGGATATGCTGCATATTCTTTCCGAAGAGAGTCATTCGGCCATGCACGGCGTGATGCACTGCTTTTCGGGTGATACCGATATTGCAGATGCTTGTATCCGCAAGGGGTTCAAGCTCTCCATTCCCGGCACGGTAACGTACAAACGATCTCTGTTACCCGATGTTATACGAAGTGTTTCACTTGATGACCTGCTCACCGAAACCGATGCGCCTTACCTCGCACCTGTTCCTTACCGGGGAAAACGGAACGAGCCGGCTTATGTCCGTATCGTCACGGAAAGCATCGCCCGTATCAGGGAAATTTCACTGCAAGAGGCTGCGCAAGGTATTGCAAGGAATACCATTGAATTGTTTAGATTACCAACTTCTTGAAACGCAGTGGCGTTCTGCCGGAGATTGCGCTGCAATTATTTTGAAATTCATACAAACTTGCTTAGGTTGGAGGCCAAACCACAACAAGAGCAGTAATCCGAAACCGACGTTATGGAACAAAGTATAAAACCGTCAACAGAGGAGAATTTTCTTTTCTTTGCCATTAAATATAAAACCGCGATTATAGCGGCCCTTGTGTTAATAATCGCTTTGGGTGGTGGTTCGTTTTTCTGGATGCAACACCAGAAGAGCAACGAACAGGAGGCAGCACTCCAACTCTCCCGGATTTCACCGCTTCTTGACCAGGGCGATTTTCAAGTGGCCATCAACGGTCAGGGCAAGGTTCCCGGACTGAAAAAAATTGCAGAAGAATACGCTGGTAAATACACCGGCACCCCAAGCGGCAATATGGCCAGTTTACTGCTTGCCAATGCTTACTATTCCATCGGAGAGTTTGACAGTGCCCTGAAGCTCTTCAAAACCCTGTCAATTGCAAACAACGACCTCGCGGCTGCAGCTCTGGCAGGTGCAGGTGACTGCTACTTCAATAAAAACCAGTTTGCACAGGCTGCAGAAAGCTATCAGGATGCCTCAAAACAGGCTGACAACAGCGTACTCAAGGCGCAGTACCTCGCTCATGCGGCCAACAGCTTCCAGCAATCAAATCAGTTTAAAAAAGCGGCTGAACTTTATACGAAAATCATTGCTGACTATCCCGGCACAACAGGGGCTGCCGTAGCACAACGGTCGCTCTGGCAGATTTCCGGAAACCTTTAATAACAACAACCGTTACCTTAAATATTTTTTACATGCCTGAACAGTTTATTATCAAGACAAACCTTGGCGATATTACCATCAGCCTCTACGACGACACCCCGCTGCACCGCGATAACTTCATCAAGCTCACGGGCGAAAACTACTACGATGGCATCCGCTTTCACCGGGTTATCGACGGGTTTATGATCCAGACCGGAGACCCGTTGTCTCGCCATGAGGACAAACGCTCGCTGCATGGCACCGGAGGCCCCACTACCCGTATTCCGGCTGAAATCAAACATCCAAACAAGAAAGGAACGCTTGCCGCAGCAAGGGACAATAACCCTCAGAGAGCTTCATCGGGCAGCCAGTTCTATATTAATCATAACGACAATGGATTTCTTGACGGACAGTATACCGTCTTTGGTGTCGTGGAGTCAGGCATGGATGTGGTGGAAAAAATCGCCGCAGTCAAGACCGACCCCAACGACAATCCGCTTGTACCGGTCATTATCGAGACCATTGTGCCACCGGCAAAGTCTTGAGAACTCACCATGGAGAGCATTGCATCCAATCTTGAGGCAATACGTGAACAGATAAACAGCGCGTGCATTGAGGCGGGACGGGATCCCGCCAGTGTTCGCCTGATAGCTGTTTCCAAAACCAAACCGGCTGAGCTTGTCCGCGAGGCATTCGATGCAGGACAAGTTGAGTTCGGAGAAAGCTACGTCCAGGAGTTTCTTGAAAAATTTGAGGATCCACAACTTGAGAATATTCCTGTCGACTGGCATTTTATCGGTCACCTGCAGTCAAACAAGATTCGCTCGATTATCGGCAAGGTAAGCCTCATCCACGGCATTGATAAATTTTCGACAGCCGAAGAGCTCTCAAAACGTGCTGTCCAGCACAACCTGCAGGCAGATTATCTTCTGGAAGTCAATACTTCCGGCGAAGCATCAAAGTACGGCATGTCACCGAATGACGTTCTTTCTGAGGCAGAATCGCTCTTTTTTCTTCCGAACATTACCATTCGCGGCCTGATGACCATCGCGTCTTATGACCGGGTGGCTGCACGGGAAGAGTTTCGCCAGCTACGCATGCTGCTTGAGTCGCTTCAGAAAATTGCTCCGGATCCGTCCAAGCTTACCGAACTCTCAATGGGCATGAGCGGTGATTTTGAAGAGGCCATTTATGAAGGAGCAACCATGATCCGTGTCGGATCGGCAATCTTCGGGTGGCGTTAAGATGGTTGCGGTTCACCAAACATTCGTTACTTCAATTAACCTGTAAAACAATCCTCATCATGATCTCACAGCAGGCACAAATCCAGGAAGCAGTCGCCTTTATCAGAAGAAAAACAGGCGCCAATTATCCAGTCGGTATCGTCCTGGGAACAGGCCTTGGGGCTCTTGTCAAGGAGATTGATATAGAGTTTTCACTCGACTACAGCGATATTCCGAACTTTCCGGTTTCAACCGTTGAGACGCATCACGGAAAACTGATTTTTGGAACACTTTCGGGGAAAAATGTTGTCGCCATGCAGGGGCGCTTCCACTTCTACGAAGGCTACTCCATGGAACAGATTGTTTTTCCGATACGGGTCATGAAACATCTCGGTGTTAAAACGCTCGGCATCACCAACGCCTGCGGCGGTCTGAACCCCGGCTACAGAAAAGGCGATATCATGCTGATTGATGACCATATTAACCTGCTTGGAGGAAATCCGCTGATCGGACCAAACGATCCTGAAATCGGCTCGCGCTTTCCGGATCTCTGCGCTCCCTACTCTCCCCGTATTCTTGCCCTTGCTGAAGAGGTTGCACTGAACCAGGGCATCAAGCTGCAGCGCGGCGTCTATGTCGCTCTTTCAGGCCCATGCCTTGAAACCCGCGCAGAGTACCGCATGTTGCGCATCCTTGGCGCCGATGTTGTCGGCATGTCAACCGTCCCAGAGGTGATCGCCGCCGTACACCAGGGCACCGAAGTTTTCGGCATATCCATCATCACCGACGAATGTTTCCCCGACTGCCTCAAATCGGTCAGCATTGAAGAGATCATTGAGGTCTCCGGCCATGCTGAACCAAAAATGACCTCTATTTTCAAATCCATTGTTGCCAACCTTTAATTCTTCTGAAAGAATATGATAGACGCCATATCGTTCAAAGACAACACGCTTCACTACCTCGACCAGCGTTATCTGCCGCTCAAGGAGAATTACGTTGCCACAAAAGATTACAAGGAGGCTATTGAAGCCATCAAGACGCTTGCCGTACGAGGTGCTCCGCTGATCGGTGTTGCAGCGGCCTACACCATTATTCTCGGCATCAACAGCTTCAAGGGAAGCAAGGAGGAGTTTCCTGCATTTTTTAAATCGCTTGTGGCGGAGGTCGAAGCATCACGCCCGACCGCAGTCAACCTCTTTTTTGCCGCTGCCAGGATGAAGAAGGTCTATGCTGAAAATTTTGAAGCCGACACCATTGAGGCGCTTTTTGCCAAAATGAATGCCGCCGCATGCAAAATCCATGATGATGAAATCGCCAACTGCGATCTCATGTCGCGCCACGGCGTTGATCAGATCAAGATTGATCTTGCCCACATCCTGAAAACACGCAAGCTCAACGTGCTGACCCACTGCAACACCGGCACCCTTGCCTGCTGCGGCACAGGTTCAGCGCTGGGCGTCATCAGGCTTGCCTGGCAGGAGGGGCTGATTGAGCGCGTCATCACCTCCGAAAGCCGTCCGCTCCTGCAGGGGCTTCGCCTGACAGCATGGGAACTTCAGCAGGATGGCATACCGTTTGTCTCGATTTCCGACTCATCCTCAGCATTTCTGATGCAGCGCGGCATGATTGATTTCGGTATTGTCGGCGCAGACCGGATTGCCGCCAATGGCGACACCGCCAACAAGATCGGCACCTGTGCCCATGCCATCAGCGCGTTCCATCACAATCTGCCGTTCTACATCGCCGCGCCGGTATCAACTATTGATATTACCATTCCTGACGGCTCATACATCCCGATTGAAGAGCGCAACGCCGATGAGCTGAGAACCATTTTCGGCACACAGGTAGCCATGCCGAACACGCCGGTGCTAAATTATGCGTTTGATGTCACCCCGGGGAAATTTCTGAGGGGCATTATTACGGATAAAAAAGCTGTAGTCGGCAACTACATCACGGAACTCGCCGCTCTTATGGAGGAGTGAGAATCAATGCCTGGACGCTCGCCGTACGCTAAAGTTCTGCGAGCGTTTGATTTGAGGTTTATTTCCCTGACAACATTCCATATTTCTCATTACATTTCTCTGTAATCAAAAAACGATTCGGAGGAAAATATGAGCGATGCAGGGTACAGCTACAGGGTAGTGCGCGGTTTTGCATTTTCGGCGTTATTCTGGCTTGTTATTGGTTTAGTGGTTGGACTCTGGTTAGCGTTCGAAATGTTCGATCCAGCTCTGAATCTTACTCCCTGGCTCAGTTTTGGACGTCTCCGAGTAGTTCACACCAATGGACTGGGGCTTGGATTCGGCCTCGCGGCAATTTTTGCAACATCCTATTATATTCTGCAACGACTTACACGAATTCCGATCCTTTTTCCCCGGCTTGCTCAAGCCCATCTCTACCTCTTCAATACCGTCATAGCCCTCGGGGCACTGAGTCTCTTTGCCGGTATGAACACCACAAAAGAGTATGCCGAACTTGAGTGGCCTCTGGATATCGGTGTCGTTATCTTCTGGGTCATGTTTGCCATAAACGTCTTTGGCACGCTGATCAAACGGCAGGAGAAGCAGATGTACATCTCACTCTGGTACATCATCTCCATGACCGTGGCCATTGCCATTCTCTATATTGTCAACAACCTTGAAGTTCCCATAAACCTCTTCAAATCATACACACTCTATTCGGGCGCAAACGATGCCAATGTTGAGTGGTGGTACGCTCACAACATTGTTGGATTTATCTTCACCGTGCCGATTCTGGCGATGTTCTACTATTTTCTGCCAAAGTCCACCGGCCTTCCCATTTACAGCCATCGGCTCTCCATCGTCTCTTTCTGGGCGCTGAACTTTGCCTATCTCTGGACAGGAGCACACCACCTAATGCTGACTCCCCTGCCGGAATGGATTCAGACCGTCGCCATGGCCTTCAGCATCTTCCTGATTGCCCCCTCATGGGGTTCAGTTGTCAATGGCTACTACACCCTTCAGGGAAACTGGGATCAGATGCGCACCAACTATCTCACCAAGTTTTTCATTGCCGGTATCACCTTTTATGGACTTCAGACCCTTCAGGGGCCGCTGCAGGGGCTCAGAACCCTCAACGCCTTCTTTCACTATACCGACTGGGTTGTCGGCCATGTACACATGGGAACGATGGGATGGGTGACCATGATTATTTCAGCATCATTCTACTACATGATTCCGCGCATTACCAACAGGGAGATTTACAGCGTCAA
>CAIYWF010000122.1 GCA_903929845.1 uncultured Chlorobiaceae bacterium
TCGAGTGGTTTGGGTCTATCGCCGAACACAGTGGGTTGCTCTATTCACCACCGACCTGTCCTTGTCGGTTGCCGAGATAATCGAATATTACGGTGCCCGCTGGAAAATCGAGGCCGGCTTCAAAGAACTTAAACAGGATATAGGCAGTGCCGAAACCCAGAATAGAAATCCGGTGGCGGTCCAAAACCATCTGAACTTTTGCATGATGGCCACGTCACTTACCTGGATTTATGCCTGTCACCTGAACAAAACTCCATCTCGACGGCATGCGGTCAAAGGTCGAAACCATTTCGCCTTTTCCGATGTCAGGAGATTGATTGCCCAAGCAGCATTGGAAAAAGATTTTCAATTGGTTTGCCCGCTTCCACGCAAATCGATAGCAAATACCTTCGCGGCCGCAATCATGAAGATCGCGGCATGAAACCTTTTCAGGAAACTTCAGATAGTAAATAGACTTGAAAAAATTAATATTCCGATTAAAATTTATTTACATGATTTTTTCTTTATTTGTCCAACTGTATTCTTGTTGAATGAAAAAAATAAATTCTGCAACTTACCTAACACTCTTGAGACTTGTGAAAAATGTATGGAATTCCAATTTGCTGTTAAATCAAGAAATATTAAAACAAAAAATGTGAGAAGTTTTAAAAGCATTGCAGCCTGGAGACAGAATTCAGAAAGACTCTTCAAATCGGCGACAATGGTTATAACAAGTTCAATGATTGTGCAAAACATATACCAAAGAGCATTTCCTGAAATTTCAAATAAAATGGTTCATTCGGATGAACTGCTGAAGTGTTCTCAAAATTTTAAAAGATTAGATAGCGGTTACAATCCATTTGCCAACAAAACAATTAAAGTTGCCATGGTTGGAAACTGGGTTTTCGAGAAAGGGAAAGATATTTTTGAAGAAATGCAAAATGTGATTGATGCAAACAATCTTAAAGAGACGATTAGTCTTTGTTTTATCGGTTATGCAGATATTAATCATTTTGATAGCCGCATAGAATACCTTGGCAAATATAGCCCAGACACTCTGTCTCAAATAATAATGGAGAATAATGTTTCTATTTGTCTCATACCGTCGGTTGTTTGTGAAACATTTTGTATTACCGCTCAAGATTGTATTGAAATTGGAATGCCATTAATTGTATTGGGAATTGGAGCAATGAAAGAAAGAGTTACTGACAACGATAAATGTCATATAATTTCAAGTATTTCTGAAGAGACCATACAAAATCTCTCAGACATAGAAATGGCCAATATCATTTTATATGAAACTATCGATTTCTCAAACAAGCTAAGAAGTACTATCTACTCGTAGCGAGTTATATTCGTTGGTAATGATTATGTCATTTTTCAAACTTCATTCAAGAAAGTATAAAGTATTCTATATCTCAGGTTTCTTGTTGATATTTTTTCCGGCATTCGTTTATTTGATAATACAAAAAGCAAATTGGGTGAGATATCCTTACAATGTAACACGCGATTATCAATATGACTTTTCTAAAAGTGATTCGCAAATAATAAATATTAAAATAGTAAATAATTCAATTAATATTAGAAACATAAATTTTGATGATAAATCTATATTTTTGAAATTGCAAGTCCAGGCCTCAATATTCCTTGGTTCGATATTTACACCGTATATTCATGCATCATCTGCAGGTATTCA
>CAIYWF010000123.1 GCA_903929845.1 uncultured Chlorobiaceae bacterium
GTAGAAAAGCTTTTCGCCCTTGCCGACTCACTCGAAGCCAAATACCAAACAGCCGTTGAACGGGTAGAAAAAATAGAACAATCAGTGCTCGCCAAAGCATTCAGGGGAGAACTGGCAGAGCGCGACCCGAACGACGAACCGGCAGAAGAGCTGTTGAGGCGGATTCTCGACGAGAAAGCAAAGCTTGAAGGTGGCAGGAATACGAAAAGTCGGAGAGTGAGCAAAGCCGTTATAGCCTTGAGTTGAGATTGTTGCGTGTGCCTCACGTAACATACCGTAAAAAGAGGTTGGAGTGTGTTCTGGAATAGATACATTCCGCCGGGAGAAATATGAGATAGTGTCTATTGGAAAAGCGTTAGAAGAGTCACATTGTGTGGTTGCTGTCTGGTCGTACTTTTCGGTAAATTTTGACTGGGTCAAAGAGGAAGCCGATGAGGCAAAACAAAAGGGAATTCTTGTCCAGTTGTTTCTTGATGCTGTTGTGTACTGTGAGTGGATAAAAAGATGAAGCGTCACGGCGCAAAACATAAACCGCGCTCTTGCGATACTATTCTTTACTTGCGTTTCGTACTATTGCGGCAATCTTTGCTACTGCCAGTCAGGTGGTTTCGGCTATGGTTGCACTATCAATGCCTTTAGCAAACAAATTGATCGCAATGGTTTTTGAGGCTTCTTTGATGCCTTTTTCCATGCCCATTTCAATTCCCTTTTCTTCTGCCGAGGCAATTTTGCTCTTGACATCCGCCAGTGACTGCATTCGGGTTTCATAAACCAGTCGCTCTTCTTCATCAAACATGCGATCAATGGCAGCAATGGCTTTAACGATATTTTTGTCGGAAGCCAGCTCTTTTGGTGTATGCTCTTTGTCAAGCCTGTGCGCAGTCGTTAAAAAACTGCTCCAGCGATCCAGAGCGCTTGTAATTTGATTATATGTTTTTTTGAACTTTCTTAAACGCAAAATCGACTCGGGGATTTATTTTACACATCTTTGTATCCAGTAAAAAAAATGGGGATAAAGATCCAATGTTCTGTGTTGAATTTCTATTTACGCAATTATTTGCAAAAGCTGAAATCAGTACCCGGAATTGATCATCCATTTATTTCATTATATTCAAAGCAACTTTCCCTATTATTTAACTCGATGTTATGTCAAAGCAATGCAGGTGTTCCGATGGGCTGACTGATCGTACGCGCTATGAGGAGGTTGTGCTCGATATCATGCTCTACAGTGCTCGCCTCAAGGAGACGGTGGCGCGGCAGAACAGTACTGTTATTGTTGCCATGGCACGCATGATTGCCGGGACGTTTGAGGATGGTGGAAAGGTATTGCTTTGTGGTAATGGCGGCAGTGCTGCGGATGCCCAGCATCTGGCGACGGAGCTGACTATCCGCTACCGCAGCAGTGTGGATCGTCCCGCACTTCCTGCGATAGCGCTCTCTACCGATACTTCTGCTCTGACGGCTGGTGCCAATGACCTTGGTTATGATGCGGTTTTTGCGCGTCTTGTTGAGGCTTATGGCCGTGAAGGCGATATTCTTCTTGGCCTTTCAACAAGTGGCAACAGCCAAAGTGTGCTCAATGCGCTTGATTCTGCCCGGCAGCAGGGTATGAAAACGCTTGCCTTGCTTGGCGGTGATGGTGGCCTGATGAAAGGGATTGCGGATCTGGAAATTATTGTACCCCATTCAGGCTCTGCCGACCGGGTGCAGGAGTGTCATATTACCATTGGTCATGTTCTTATTGATCTTGTCGAGCGGATGCTTGGCTATTGCCGTTCGTAGAAATAATTCAAACCAATACTATTTATGCAGATAAGGCAGATTGAGGGTGTGCTGAGCGCAACAGATACAAGATTTGCGCTGGTTGTTTCGCGCTTCAACGATTTTATAGGGCAGAAGCTTGTTGAGGGTGCTGTTGACTGTATCCGCCGTCATGGTGGGTCGGAAGAGCAGATTACCATCTATCGTTGTCCTGGCGCTTTTGAGCTGCCGATGGTTGCCAAAAAGGTGGCGCTGAGCGGCAAGTATGATGCTATTGTGGCGCTTGGAGTGATTATCAGGGGTTCAACGCCGCATTTTGATGTCATTGCCGCTGAAGCGACCAAGGGGATTGCCCAGGCATCTCTCGACACTGGAGTTCCGGTTGCCTTTGGTGTGCTTACCACTGAAAACCTTGAACAAGCGATAGAGCGGGCAGGAACAAAAGCAGGCAACAAAGGTTTTGATGCCGCCATGACGGCTATTGAGATGGTGAACCTCTACCGGCAGATTTAGTTGTTGCGGTAACGGTTGAAGTTGGTTGTGATGACTCCGGAGCAGGTGCCCATGAGCTCTTCGATGGTACTGAACGATGATGGCAAAACGGGCTTGTCGATGATCACCTTGATCGTTCCCTTGTTGATTCTAAGGCTCTTTTTGGGGGTGATCAGATGGCTGCCGATGATTGTGACGGGCAGTACCGGAGCTCCCCCTTTCATTGCAACACGGAATGCGCCGCGCTTGAAGGGGAGGAGTTCCCCCGTTGCTGATCGGGTTCCTTCTGGAAAAATGTGGAGCGAATGCCCATTTTTCAGCACCTTGGTTGCGTCAACAAGGCTGTTGAGCGCATCCCGGTTTTGTCCCCGTTTGATCATGACGTAGCCAGCCTGCCGCAGAGCCCGGCCAAAGAGCGGTATTTTGCCCAGCTCCTCTTTTGCCATAAATCGGAGGTTGAGCTTCATAATACCAAGAAGCAGCGGTATGTCGGCCATGCCAGCATGGTTGCTGATGACGAGATAGTGTTGGTCGGGGCTGTAATTCTCTTGGCCGATCACTTCGATGGATATTCCAAAGAGTCTTGCGCTGAGGCGTCCCCACCATGCTGCTATTGTATAGAAACTGTTGCCAGTGGGGTTGAAGAGAGAAAGCAAGAGGATCAACAATATCCCGAAAAACGTGATTGGTATCAGGATAAAAAGAAATATCAGTGTTCTGAAGTTCATTTCGTCATCATACAGGGTTACTGGTCGAGTCCGTTGAGAAAAGAGGTGAACTCTTTATACTCCGAACGGATCAACGTGGCACATTTCTTTTTTCCCATAAGCTCCTGAAGGTTTGAGGGAATTTCGATCTTTTTGTCGAGAGTTTCTTCTATTGCCTCAAGAAATTTTGCCGGGTGGGCGGTTGACAGTACGATGCCCGGTTCATCAGCATGATTTTCCAGACGTCTGTATCGTTCAAGCGCTCGGTACGCTACGGCGGTATGCGGCTCCATGACATAACCAAAGCGCTCATGCACAGACCGGATTGTTGTTATGGTTTCTTCATCCGAAACGGCAATTCCGGTGATATCTCTACCCATAGAGGCATAGTCATTGTGGTAGAAATATCTCAGCCGGGCAAAATTGCTCGGGTTGCCGACGTCCATTGCCGTTGAAAGAGTGGTTATGGTTGGTCGCGGTTCGTATCGCCCCTCATTTATATAGCGAGTGACGCTGTCGTTGGCATTTGATGCCGCTATAAAGTGGCCAATCGGAAAACCCATCCGTTTTGCAAGGACGCCCGCAGTCAGGTTTCCGTAATTGCCGCTTGGGACGGAAAAAAGAGGGGCTTTGTAGCCGTAACGCTCCTGAAGCTCCAGGGCAGCCCAGGCATAATAGAAAGACTGAGGAATCAGCCGTGATATATTGATGGAGTTTGCCGAAGTGAGCGTCAGGGATTTATTCAGGGTTGGATCGACAAACGCCTGTTTGACCATGCGCTGGCAGTCGTCGAAATCTCCCTGAACTTCAAGGGCATGAACGTTGCCTCCCGCAGTGGTGAGCTGCTGTTCCTGAAGAGGGCTGACTTTCCCTGAAGGGTAGAGCAGCACCACTCTTGTGTTTGCAATTCCCTGAAATCCATAAGCAACAGCGCTTCCCGTATCTCCCGACGTTGCCACAAGCACGGTAATGAGCTTCTCCTCTTCTGCCGCAAAATAGCCGGTCAGACGGGCGAGAAAGCGGGCGCCGTAATCCTTGAAGGCGAGTGTCGGGCCGCAGAAAAGCTCCTCAACAAAGGTGTTTTGGTCGAGTTGGACAATCGGCGTGTCGAAGGTATAGCAGCTTTCGATGATGTCGCTGAGTTGTTCGGGAGGGATTGCGCCGTCGATAAATTTTTTAGCAATGGCAAAAGCGATGTTGTTGAAGCTTGCGCCTTCCAGAAGCGCTATCTCCTCCGGCGAGAAGCGGGGAATTTCGGAGGGGACATAAAGGCCTCCGTCAGGGGCAAGTCCTTCAAGGGTGGCTTTTTTCAGGGAGACCGGTATTGATGATTTATTGGTGCTGAAATAGATCATGAATCGTTGTGTTCGTAAATGGTTGTTACAGTATTCGTGCACCTTGCTTGCAGATCGGCGTCACCCATACATCTGACTCAAGATGTGCTTTGGAGTGGAGGAATGCCTCTTTCATGGCATGCCCTGCCTGGAGAGCAGTTTTTTCTGAGGAAGAGAAGGCAAAAACTGAGGGGCCTGAACCAGCAATGCTGCACCCGAGAGCGCCAGCATCCATCGCCGCCTGCTTGACCTCAAAAAAACCTGGAATCAGCGGCGCGCGTTTTGGCTCAGCGATAACATCAACGAGAGCCCGCCCGATAAGGTCATAGTCGGAGGTAAGCAATCCTGCTACAAGAGCCCCGACATTACCCCATTGCTGCGTTGCCGTTTTCAGTGGAATCGTTGTGGGAAGCACGGAGCGGGCATACGCGGTGCGCAGTTCGGTATGTGGGTGCACCAGAGAGCAGAAAAGGTTTTCGGGAGACGGAATTGTAATAAGATCAAGCGGAGTATAGCTTCGTATCAACACAAAATTGCCAAGAATTGCTGGCGCTGCGTTATCGGCATGAGCCGATCCGCATGCAACCCGTTCTCCTTCAATGGCAAAGTGAACCAGCTCCATTTTCGAACAGGGATTATCCAACAGCTCATTTGCGGCTACGAGCGCAGCGGCTGCGCTTGCCGCACTGCTCCCCATCCCGCTGCTGAGCGGCAGGTGCTTGACAAGCTCAAGAGAGATATGGCCGGTAAAATCAATCTGTTTATGGGCACGGATATATTCGAGAAACTTCAGGACAACAAAGCTTGACGTGTTTTTTTTGGGGTCGAGAGGAAGGGCGGCGCCATCACCGGTGATGCTTGTAATGGAGACTGGAGAACCCGTGCGTGGAGAGTCGGAAAGTGTCAAAATTACCTCATCACCAGGTTCAGTAATGGCAAATCCTAAAACATCAAAGCCACACGCAACATTGCCGACGGTTGCTGAAGCAAATCCTTTGACAGTTTTCATACTGTTTTCTGCGGAAAAAATTCGGGTATGTGTTCTGTAATGGTTTACATTTAATAAAATCATGTCATTCAAATGAGAGAAAGGAATTTGAATAACTAAAAGCTTTTCATTAAATTTGAGTTTTAAATCTTTTGGAATGGAAC
>CAIYWF010000124.1 GCA_903929845.1 uncultured Chlorobiaceae bacterium
AGATTGCCAGTCCCGAGCATGATATCGCCTTTGCCAGCTATTGAGCCTACTGTTTCATTATGGTTGTTCAAGTTCCATATTGCGCCAGCCTCTACAATGAGCGCCGAACTGTCCGGGATTACATTGTCGGCATAGCTCATCAGCGTACCACCCTTTACCGACGTGGTACCACTGTACGTATTCACACCCGACAGCGTTAACGTACCGTGCCCCAGTTTCGTCAGCGTACCTCTAATACTGTATATCCCTGACGCGAAGGTTACCGGATTACCATTCGTATCAATGTTGAACGACTGGTTACTGTTACCACTGAAACGAGCTGAATAATCCGTCGTGTTATTGTCTGTAAACTGTAACGTACCGCCGCCAAAAAACAGCGTACCCGTCGACTCGAGCGCACCTATTGAGCCTAAAGAGAGCGTGCCAACCATCAGGGTCGTGCGGCCATTGTAGGTATTCGAACCCGACAACGTTAACGTACCAGAGCCCAGCTTCGTTAGTGTGCCACCAGGGCTGGATATGTCTGACGCAAACACTACCGATTGGCCATTCGTATCAATGTTAAACGACTGGTTACTGGCTGTGCTGAAACGAAACGAATAATCCGTCGTGTTATTAGCTGAAAACCGTAACGTACCACCTCCGAAATACAAAGTACCCTTCGTTCCGAATGCTCCTGATGACCCCAAAAAGAGTGTGCCGCCATTCAAATTCGTCCCACCATCGTAGCTGTTCGCACCAGTTAGTATTAATGTGCCAGCACCGAGTTTCGTTAGTGTACCACCAGCGCTGGATATCTCTGACGCAAACACTACCGACTGATTGTTGGTATCAATACTGAACGGCTGGTTATTGGCTCTGCTGAAACGAGCTGAATAATCCGTCTTGTTATTAGCTGAATATTGTAACGTACCACCACCGAAGAACAGCGTTCCTGTCGATCCGAGCGCTCCAAATGACTCCAAAGAGAGTGTGCCTCCATTCAAATTCGTCCCACCATCGTAGCTGTTTGCACAGGAAAGTATTAATGTGCCCGCACCAAGTTTCGTCAACGTACGGTTGCCAATGATAGCGCCAAGGTATGTTCCGGTACCATTTGACGAGATAACGTTGAAGGTGGTATCACCGGAACCACCAATTGTCCCACTTGAGTTGCTGCTAATGCCTCCGGTTTCGGCAGTAAAACTCAGGTTTAGATTACCCGAAATGGCGGCATTGATCGCAATTGAATCATGCGCATCAAGCGTCAGCGTCTTACTTGTCGAAATCGTAGTGATAGCCTCATTAATGGTGATACTACCGGAGAGAGGAGTACCGCCGGTACCGGTAGTAATCTTAACATCACTACCACCATCCAGGGCTGAATTAATACTGGATGCCAGAATAGTTGAATCTTGAGTAGGATTGAAATCCGATGGTGGTGAATACGGGTCACCACTTGTAGGTGTTGTATCGGCAACAATTGTAACATCATAAGGGTCAAGCAACCATAATCCAGCCTTACCCTTGCGGCCAGATGCAGAAACCCAAATACCCGCCACATCCAGCCAATGCCCTGAAGTCTCAATCAATCCACCATCACCGCCATTAGGCCCACCCTGCGCCTCAAACGTCCCATAAGCCCGTGTAACAGAGAGTGGATTGGTCACGTCCGACCATGCCACAACGGTGCCGCCATTGCCAGTATCCGTGGCGTTGGCTTGAAGCAGCGCTCCCTGTTCAACAATGGTTCCCGTCGCTTGGTGAATGGAGGTGTCCTTCCCCTGCCAGTTACCGCCAACGAGCACTTCCCCACCGCCTGTTGCTCCGGATGCGGTCAGATGCGCACCATCTTTCACCAGAACACGGTCACCCGTTGCAACAACTTGACCGCCCTTGCCATCCGCCGAAGAGGCATCCAGTGTACCGGAGACCGTCGTCATTCCTCCAACGGCATCGAGCAAGATACGCCCTTCTTTTAGCTGAAAAGAGTTCGCCTCAATAATCCCGCTGTTGTTTACCGTCGATTTTGAGAGCGCATCAGCAGCACTGGCCGTCATGACCACGAGCCCTCCGTCTGCCTTGACAAGACCTTTGTTTTCGACAAGTGCATCAATAGCGCCTTCATCCACCGTCAAGGTGATCAGCCCGTCCCCGGTAAAATCAACAGAAACTTTATTACCAGCTCCAAGAGCCACGCTCCCACTCTTGGCTGTAATGGTACCTTCGTTGGTGACTTTTGGAGCGATCAGCGCTACCACTCCACCCGGAGTAACACTGATACTGCCCTGATTAAGAATTTTCCCGGCATTACCAGAAGTAAAGAACTTGTATTTGCCAGCAAGAAAGTCGCCATCAAGCATATTCAGCGATGAGGCTACAAGACCACCTACATCCACACGGGCATTCTTGCCGAAAATAATACCAGACGGGTTCAGCAGAAAAACCTTGCCGTTCGCAGAAAGCGACCCAAGTATCTGGGAGGGATTCTGGTCAGCAATACGGTTAAGCACTGTTGCCGAAACATTGGGCTGTATAAATTGAACACTTGCTTCAGTACCGATATTGAAGCTGCTCCAGTTGGCGATCATCTGCTGGCTCGACTGGTTCACCGTCATCCGGGAGCCGCTGGAACCGATACTTCCAGCACCGGCAGTGATCCGGCCTCCAGCAGGCAATGCGCCAGGATCAATGGCGTAGGCTGGCACCCCGGCTGCAAGTATTGAGGTGAGAACCGCAATGCTCAAGAGTGAGGATTTTGGAACTCCCCCGTTGGACTTGACTTTTTCGGAGACAACAACCCATTTCTCCCTGGTGATGGACCAGATAACGTTGAATATCCTGTTCATTTCTTCTCGACAAACTATTGTTGGCGTAAACTGAAAAAGAGGCTCCGAAAGGGTTAATCGTCGCGAAATAATGCTTGCCCTGCAGAACCGAATCGTTTAGCTGAAAATTCGCATTCATCGAATAAATGAAAGGCTTTTGCCCAGAAAATCAGCAATAAGAAACAGGACGTGCATCAACGTGTTACCGGTCAAGGACAACAACCCAACTTTCTGACTTTTATTACGAATTTAATGGCAACTTATCTCTGCAGATCGCAAGACGTATTATATATTTTAATTTAATAATTTAGTCACTCATTCGAAACCTATTTAAGTATGGCAAACTGCTGGGTTAAGAGGACACTCTTTTCAAACCCGTAGAGAATATTGAAAGTTCTTCTTGTGATAATTATTTTGTAGATAAAGTGCTTGTTTTTCTCTAATTTATACTTATAATACGGCAAATATAATGGAATCCAGGCATAGCATGCAGGTTAACGTTTAATCGGTTGTCACGACTTAATCAAGTGGATTCAACAATAAGTAACATTTAATTTGTAAGGAGTAAAACATCGGATGAAAGACCCCAACGCTGCTAATAATAAAATTGAGAGCATTAAAAATAAAATTGAGAACATAATAGAGAGTGTTTTTGAGACACTGCTTTTCAATACTCGCTTTATTGTCATCACTGCAGTGTTGGGGTCTCTCGTCGCCTCGGTTATTATGTTCGTTCAAGGGACGCTGTTAGTGTCTAACGGTTTAACTATGTTCATTGAACAATTAAACAGTACAGAAGGACATGTGGCTCATGAGCTGGTTCCCCTGTTAATTTCTTCGGTTGATAATTACCTGTTTGCAACTGTCCTGCTTATTTTCAGTATGGGTCTTTATGAATTATTTATCAGTAAAATAGACCCGGCAAGCCGCACTTCTGACTCTCGCCCAAATTGGTTAAGTATTTCAAGTCTTGATGATCTTAAAGCCGCTCTCGGAAAAGTCATTCTTATGATTCTGATCGTTTCGTTTTTTGAACGGTCTTTGGATATCGAGTACAAGAGCGCGCTGGATCTTTTATTCCTGGGTGTTGGAGTTGTTCTCATTTCCGGAGCTTTATTTTTGACACATTTGCAACATGCACATCCGGCCGAAAACCATAAAGAGCATAATTCGTAAATGTTGAGCGTCTCCCTCGATTAAAGAGCTGCCCCCCTTAAGTCGCCAGGTTTTACACTTGGCGACTTTTTCTTTTCACTGAAGTATTGCAGGAAATATCACCAGAAACGGTTACTTTCAAGCTGCTGTCTGAAATATCAACCACTCTGGCATTCATGAAATTTACCGTTACCACTGTAGACTCCAGAACTGCTGCGCGATGCGGTGTTCTGCATACGGACCACGGCCCTGTTCTTACTCCGGTCTTTATGCCGGTAGGCACCCGAGCAAGCGTGAAGTCGGTTGAGCCTCATGAGCTGAGAGAACTGCATGTCCATATTATTCTGGCCAATACCTATCATCTCTACCTGAGACCGGGCAATGATATTCTGTTGAAGGCCGGTGGTATCCACCGGTTCATGAACTGGCAGGAGCCGCTTTTGACGGACAGTGGAGGCTACCAGGTTTATTCGCTCTCCGATCTGCGCAAAATCAAGGAAGAGGGAGTAATGTTCAAGTCGCACCTTGATGGTTCAACGCAGCATTTCACCCCTGAAAATGTGGTTGATACTGAACGCATTATCGGCAGTGATATCATGATGCCTCTTGATGAATGTCCGCCTTCAACTGCTGAGAAAGAGTATGTCCGCTCGTCCGGTGAGCTGACGATTCGCTGGGCTGAACGGGCACGAAAACATTTCAGCTTAACAGCTCCGCTTTATGGCCACGAACAGTACCTTTTCGGCATCACGCAGGGCGGAATTCATGCGGATTTGCGTACTCTCTCGACGAATGCGCTGGTTGATCTTGGTTTTGACGGCTATGCGGTTGGCGGGATGGCTGTCGGGGAACCTGCCCCCGAAATGTACCGAATTCTTGAGCTGTCACACACGCTGCTGCCTGAAGAAAAACCGCGATATCTTATGGGCGTTGGCACGCCGGAAAATATTCTGAATGCCATTGAGCGGGGCATCGATATGTTTGACTGTGTCATACCGACGCGCGAAGGACGTAACGGCAGGGTCTATACCCGTCATGGCAAGATGAACCTTCGATCCGCAAAGTATGCTGATGATTTCAGTTCAATTGATGAAGGCTTCGACAATGAGGTCTGCAGGAACTACTCGCGTGCCTATATCCGCCATCTTTTGAATGTGGGTGAGATTCTCGGACTCAAGCTCTGTACCCTGCAGAATATTTCGTTTTTTATGTGGCTGACCGCTACAGCACGCCAACAGATTCAGAATGGCTCTTTTCTGGAGTGGAAACAGGATTTTCTCGACCAATTCAACATCAGCAATGACCAAGCATAATGTCTTTCTCCTGAGCCTCGGCTGCTCTAAAAATACTGTCGACTCTGAGCGTCTGATGGCGCAGGCTGAAGCTTCGGGTATCCTCTTTACAGAGCGTGCTGATGAGGCCGATACTATCCTCATCAACTCTTGCGGCTTTATTGAAGATGCCAAAGAGGAGTCGATTGCTGAAACGCTTGCCGCCATTGATAAAAAGAGTGAGGGGAAGATTCAGAAGGTTTTTGTGATGGGGTGCCTCAGCGAGCTTTACCGGCAGGAACTCAAGGAGGAGATGCCGGAGGTTGACGGCTTTTTCGGTACCCGTGAACTGCCTGAAGTACTTGCCGCCATCGGAGCCTCCTATCGCGAGGAGCTTTTTGACCACCGCTCGCTGCTCACTCCACCCTACTACGCCTTTCTCAAGATTGCCGAAGGGTGTAATCGTACTTGCTCGTTCTGTTCTATTCCGAAAATCAGGGGGCGCTACAGGAGCCAACCGGTAGACCAGCTCCTGCGTGAAGCTGCGCTGCTGCAGAAAACCGGTGTCAGGGAGCTGAATGTCATTGCCCAGGATATCAGCATGTTCGGCTATGACACCGAGGGTAAATCGATGCTCAATGATCTGGTGCTCCGCCTCTCGGACATGGCTTTTGACTGGATACGGCTGCTTTATGCCTATCCGGTGAATTTTCCGCTCGAAGTCATTGAGACAATGCGGGATCGGGAAAATATCTGCAACTATCTCGACATCCCCTTGCAGCACTGCAATGACCGGATCCTCCGTTCCATGAACCGGGGAATCAACAAGCAGGAGACCATTCGCCTTCTTGAAACGATTCGGGAGAAAAACCCCGATATCCGGCTGCGCACCACCATGATTGCCGGTTATCCCGGAGAAACAAGAGAGGAGTTCGAAGAGCTGCTGGAGTTTATAGAGACGACCCGTTTTGACCGGCTTGGCTGTTTCCCCTACTGCCACGAGGAGTATGCCACATCTTATACTCTTGAAGAGACGGTGACCCCGGAAGAGAAGCAGGAAAGGGTAGCGGAGATCATGGAGGCACAGGAGGCTGTCGCTATGGAAAGTAACCGTTTCTTTGAAGGCAAAACGCTCAAGGTGCTGATTGAGCAGGTTGAGGATGGCTCCGCCTTTGGAAGAACTGAGTACGATGCACCTGAAGTGGATAATGATTGCATTCTTTCAATTGGAGAATCACCGGTCACTGTCGGCTCATTCAGCATGGCAACCATCAGCGATTCATCGGCTTATGAGCTGTATGGCAAAGTTGAGAACATTGAAGAAGAGTAGCCCAAAAAAACTTCACCCTGACGTTGCCTGCCCCTGACCTCTGACGCCCATACCATATTTACGGTATTTTTATACTCCAAGCTTGGAAACATTGAAAACATTGCGCTTTATTAACAATCGTTAACAAATGATCATGACTATGAGCACTGTATCATATAACCACACAACCATTTACTGCTGTCAACCGGGTATTTGTGCTCACAAAGGAAATTCTTGCTTGTGCAGGTAGAACCATAGCTATTTTTTGCCATGGCCGGTTCCTGACACCACAGTGAACCGGTTTTTTTTTGCTGATTTTTGCATTATTACAATAAAATAAAAAACGTTACAGGGAGATAATACTATGAATTTTGGACTGACTAAAAAAATCACGCTTATTGCATCGCTTGTTCTTGCATCCGGTCTGCCGGGAACGATTGCAGAAGCCGCTGCTGCTTCAACGCTGCTTAATGTCTCTTA
>CAIYWF010000125.1 GCA_903929845.1 uncultured Chlorobiaceae bacterium
GCTTTCCTAAGAAACTTCCACCGCGAGACCTGGTAATACCTTTTCCTGTAGAGTGAATCCAAACGCATCCGCTCGTCGACGCAAATTATTGAGCACTTTCTTTCGGTATTGATCCTCGTAGTAATCTGCTCCTTTATCGATATACTCCATGCCGTATTTGAGTGTATTGTAAAAGAGTGTCGCAATTTTTCTGGCTGTTGCCGTCACAGCTTTTGCTTTCCCTGATCGGGCAGCCAGCCTACGGTAAAAAGCACCAAGCGCAGTATCACTTTTTCCGATGGTTGTTGCTGCAAGTCTCAATAGGGCAGTTGCTCGACTTGCAGTACGCCTTGTCCTGGACGAGAGGACTTTTCCACCAGAAATTTTGTTGCCAGGCGCCAAGCATAACCATGAGGTAAAGTGCTTGGATGTCGGCCATCTCGACATGTCAGTGCCGCATTCTGCAACCAGTTTTAAAGCAAGATAAGAGCCAAGCCCATGAATTTGAGTCAGATCTTTACCGGTAAAATTGAATAGTGCTGTACGGACATCAAAACTCGGGGCATTTTTATTACACTCTTTATGCTTTGGTTTGGGTATCGATTTCTTTGGAACTACGGTCATTTTCTGTAACCGTTCGAGGACTGTTGCAATGATCCGGTCACAGTCGTCAACTTTTTCAGTGTAGATATCGAATAGTTCCAGTGCTTGTGTCAAGGCAAAAAGATGTTCAGCTTTATAATTGCCAGTAAGAGCGGCGGTCATAACATCAACCGAATTATGACAGCGAATATCCCGGAACTTGACCAAGGTTTTCGGATTATGTTGGCCTGCTACAATTGCCCGAATAATCTCCATTCCGGTTTTCCCGGTAATTGTTGATACCACATGATGCAATTGAATATTCATCTGCATCATGGCCTTCTGCATGTGTTGGATATGCGATGCTTTGTAGTCAAGAAGCCGTTCACGCTGCCGTAGATACGCTCTCAATTCAGCGATTTCTTTGGCTGGCTGAAAACTTGCCCGCAACAAACCGAACTGATGCAGTTTTTGTAACCATTGTGCATCATTGATATCTGTTTTACGGCCAGGAACATTTTTTGCTTCTCGTGCATTAACCAGAAAAACCTCAAATCCATAGCTTTCGAGTATTTCAAACGCAGGAATCCAATACACGCTCGTTGACTCCATGGCAATAGTTTCGATGCGACACGATTTCAACCACTTGGCCATAATGTGGAGTTCACCGGTAAAACTTTTGAATGTTTTAACTGGTTCATCAGTTCGGTCAAGCGGTACTGCTACAACGTGAAACTGAGAGCCAATGTCGATACCTGCCGCATTTGGATGAATAGCAGGCATTGATGATGATCGTTTCGATTGAGCCATAGTCCCTCCAATAAATAACGCTGAAGGGCGGGCCTGCGGTAAAATCACTTTCCTAAACGGGATCATCGCAACGATGTCACCACTGCTGAGTCCGCAATAGTACCCTGAACCATGTTTTTTAACGGGGTAAAACCACCAATAAGCACTCGGCTGCTCCCTTCAGCTTGTTCGTAAGGAATAAATCGGACGCACTGAAGTTTCTATATAACAGAGAGGGATAAAATCCTTTGTATGTTTTTTAAGATGTCTCGCTCCTCAGTAACTATTCGAAGTTCGCGTTCCATCTTGCGGAGCCGTTCTTCTTCTGGATCTTTCAGATGCCCGCTGCCGGGAAAAGGTGCTGCCTTGTTTGCTGAATATTCTTTTTTCCACCGGCGAAGTAAATCAGCCCTGATGCCTAAACTGGCGGCAGTCTCTATGGTTGACTTATTACTTCGACTCATCAGTTCAACGGCATCAACCTTGAACTCTTTGCTTTACTTCCTGCGACTCTCGTTGCCTTTCTCTGTCATGTCTCATATCTCCTTTTCATTGAAGATATGACTTCTCACACTGCCCATGAACATATCGCAAGTTCAACCACGCGCATCGCACTCTTGCAGATCCTTGAAGACCGGTCTGGTAAACCGGCAATCATCGTTACCTCCCAATTGCCGGTTTCAAAATGGTACGACGTAA
>CAIYWF010000126.1 GCA_903929845.1 uncultured Chlorobiaceae bacterium
ATCATTCCTTTTTGAAGAGTTATGAAATGATGAAAGATAACAGGCTTTTTCAAATCGATCACGGTTACAAAAGCTCCTTAAATCGTTATATTAATTAATTTTAAATGGTGTTAACTTTTTCAACAACCGGACACCAGTGAGCATTCACCATTATGGCTCGGCCTTAAATGTAAGCAACTGGTGTTTTCCCAGTATCGAATAAACTTATTTGGACCTAATGAAATATGATTGACAATGCCATTTGATTCTTGAAGAACGTCTTTTAATTGAATTGAAGAGAATGTTTTTTCATTGTACTCATACGAGAAGATGCCTACAAATTTTTTTTGAGGACTTATTTGGAATGACCTAAATTTTTGTAGTCTATCCAGCGTTTTAATGATGTTGTTCAGTGAGTTGTTATTTTTTGGGTTTTTGCTGTAATTATATATCTTTGTTTTTACTTCTATAACTGCTCTTACAGGGCTATCAGTAAGAATGACAAAGTCTCCCTCTTTGAAAATTACAGGTATCTTATTGTCGTAGATAATAATATCAAGCTGTGTAGAGATATTACTATCAGCGCCATAAATATTATCACTATTTCCTACTATAAAACCAGTTCCTATATTCAGATTTGATGGTAAAAATGATTTTATTGTTTTAATTAAGATTGCTTCTTTAAAAGAACCATCTTCCCCCCAATTGGCATTTGCTATCAAATCTCGTACTCTATCCTTTGTTATCAAGAGTTCTTGAGTTATTGATTCTTGGAATTTCTTGACGTTTTGCTCGATTGTCATAATTAGTGAAATCTAAGGTTTATCAGAAACGCAATATTTCCCTGTTATGAAATTTGCAATGAGGGCACTTCGGTACTCTTTGAGTCGTTCGATTGCTTCAGTGACTTGTGCTTTCTGACGATCTAGTGTCGCTGTTTTTTTCTCTATTTGTTCGGCTATGGCTTGCTGTTCTTCAAGTGGGGGAGTAGGAATCCTTACATTTTTAAGAGCTTCCAAGCTCAAATTTGGCTGGCCGCCTCCAGTGGACAGAGATATTAAGATTGGTTTTCGCATAAGAAGCCAATAATAAAAAAATCGGGGTTGAAATGTGGTTGGTTGTGCAAATACACAGCAGGCTTGATTTACGGTGGCATCAACTCCCAAGATTCCCAGCCGTCCGATAGTGGCACCATACATCGCAATTACAATACTTCCTGCTGGATAGATTTTCAGCGCAGAATGGGATTGAAAAGCATCAATAGATATCTTTTGAGAAGTATTTTCAATGACAGTTTCGCGGAGTTCTGATGTTGTTACCCATGGAATGTTGCCATCGTAAAAATCAGAATTATCACTTTTAGGGGTAGTCCCGCTACCGATGGCATTAAATCCATGCGTAACCTTCCAGATTACCCAATGTTTTGGGATCTCCCCAATCCACTCTACTCCAGACTCTTTCATTGCTGCTGACGGGTTGAGGCCTTTGGTGACAGCTTGGGTGATGAGGGCGGTGCGCTTTTCGTCGAGCTTTTTGAGCAGATCCTCTTTTTTTGTAATCAGTTCGTCTATTTCTGCTGTTTTCCGGTCAAGGAAGCTTGCAATGGCTTGCTGTTCTTCGAGCGGGGGAAGGGGTAATTCAAGGGCTGCAAGTTTTTCACCCGTCAAATGTGCTATCGTTGCTTTATTGCACAAAATGTCAAACCATTGTGCGTTTGAGACGTGTTGCATGAAGTACTGAAGATACTTGACACATGTTTTTTCTTTTGCCCGAACACGGTGAAGAGCATTTTGGATAATGCATACATCCATTGTTTCGACCAATAGTGCCGATCGCCCGACTTCGCCACCTTCACAGATCAGCAGATCACCTTGTTGTACCGAGAATTTTTCTATCTCCCGTTCCGTTGCCCACATGGTTGGGAGATCATCATGATTTATCTGGTTCCACTGAACATGTTGAGCTTTCAGGTATTTGATTTCAACATCTGATTCAGTTTTCGATTCAGGTTGAAGCATTTTTCCGAGTTGTACGTCGTAGTAAAACCTGATTTTCGTTACCTTCCAATGCCCCGGAATCTCCCCGATCCACTCCACCCCGGAATCCCTGTACTCCGGATATCTCTGATAGCGGCTCATTCAACAACCTCCCTGAGCAGGTTGAGGATGCTGGTTTCGAGTGCTTTGATGTCGCTCTCAATCTCTTCGAGCGGGCGCGGCGGTTTGTAGATGTAGAAGTGTCGGTTGAGGGGAATCTCGTAACCGACTTTTGTTTTGGTGTGGTCTATCCAGGCATCGCTGACGTGTGGCAGAACCTCTCTCTGGAGATACGCTTCGCAGTGGATCTGCACCAGTTTGAGGAGCTTGCTGTTATCGGCATCTTTTTCGTAGCCGATTGGCAGAGGAAGAAAGGTGCTGTCAGGCAGCGGGAGCAGTTCGGTGTCGCGCAGTTCGGGATCGGGTTCAGGGCTGCCTTTGCTGTCGCGGCAGATCTCTGCTGTTTCGTCGCGCTGGCTGAGTGCGTTGAGAATCGCTTTTTTCAGCGGCGCATCAATTTTTATATCGACTTTTTTCAGTGCTGCATAGAGTGCTTTTATAAAGGCAGCGCGGTTGCGGTAGAGTGTGTCACTCTTCATGCCGTGCAGGGCTTCAAGCAGAGCCTGTTGCATGGTTTTGCCGCTTCTGAAATCCTCTGCCTGTGCATCAATCGACCTCTTTTTACTCAGTATCAGGCTCTGGAATGCGGTTTCGTTTGTAAGGCGTTCAATGCGTTCCTGGCTTGCCTGAAAGTTGAGGCGGAGGGGGCGCTCAATGGTCATTTTGAGGTAGCCGAAGTCGAAGTTTCGGAATATTTTTGAGGTTATGGGCTTCGCTTCACTGCCGTTGTTCCCTGTCGTGCATTGGGCGTTCTGGCGGAAGTTGCCGTAGAGACGAACCAGTTCGCTGATATGCTCATCGGAGAGCTCGTTGCGCTTGTTGCCCATGCTCTTTTTCATCTTGCGGAAGAGGCGGGTTCCGTCGATGAGCTGTACATACCCTTTGCGCTCGTTTGGCTTTTTGTTGGTGACAATCCATAGGTAGGTGTAGATGCCGGTGTTGTAGAACATCTGGTCGGGGAGGGCGATGACGGCATCGAGCCAGTCGTTTTCGATGATCCAGCGCCGGATGTTGCTCTCGCCGCTTCCTGCGTCGCCGGTGAAGAGGGGGGAGCCGTTGAAGACAATGGCGATGCGCGATCCGTCGCCTCCGCTGGAGGGTGAGGGGTGGAATTTGGAGATCATGTGTTGCAAAAAGAGCAGCGAGCCGTCGTTGATGCGCGGCACCCCCGCTCCGAATCGTCCGCTGAACCCCTGGGCTGCTTCATCATCCACAAAACTTTTTTCCGGTTTCCACTCCACACCAAAAGGGGGGTTGGAGAGCATGAAGTGAAACTGTTTGTCGGGGTGGCCATCCTGCGGTAAAAAGTTATAAGCCCGGCTTTTTGCATCCTTGATGCCGAGGGTATCGCCATAGACAAGGTTGCTGATCTCTTCGTCCTTGATGAGCAGGTCGGAACAGCAGATGGCGTAGGATTCCGGGTTGTACTCCTGCCCGAAGAGTTCAATGTTGGCATCCCGGTTTTTGCGTTTGATGTACTCTTCGGCAACGGAGAGCATGCCACCGGTTCCGGCTGTCGGGTCGTAGATGGAGCTATATTTTCCGGCCTTGAAGACCTCATCTTCGTAGACAAACATCAGTTCAACCATGAGCCGGATAACTTCGCGAGGGGTAAAGTGGTCTCCAGCCTCCTCGTTGGCCTGTTCGTTAAATTTTCGTACCAGCTCCTCAAAGAGGTAGCCCATCTGGAGGTTTGAGAGTTTGGCCGGGGAGAGATCGATTTCTGAGCTGCAAAACTCTTTGACAATGAGGAAGAGGCGGTTGCTGTCGTCAAGTTTTTCAATCTCCTTTTCAAACTCGAATTTCTCGAAGATGTCGCGTACACGAGGCGAAAAGCCTCTGATGTAGGAGATGAGGTTGTCGGCAATATTGGGAGCATCCCCAAGCAGTTTCTGGAAGGTGAAGGGGCTGGTGTTGTAGAGCGCCTGTTTGCGGTTGCCGCCGTTGGCAACTCTTGAGAGGGCGGCTTCGAGCGCCGGGCCGGTCATTCCTTTGGCTTGTAGTCTTTTCAGTTCGGCAAGTACAGGTTCTTTGGTTGGTTCAAGCACCAGATCAAGGCGGCGGAGGATGGTCATGGGCAGCATGACGTGTCGGTACTGTGGCGGGCGGTATGGCCCCCTCAGCTTGTTGGCGATGTTCCAGATAAATCCTGCGAGATCTTGATGTGTGCTTGTGGTCATGGGGCATCAGTAGTTATATCAGCAAATTTGTCTTCTTCTGAAGTTGTTGTTATAATCAAAAAACGGTGTTGTGCAATTTACAGTTAACTCTTCTTATAACAGGGGGTTTTTAATGATTACGGCAAAAGATATTTACCTGCATGCTTTGGCTCTGAAACCTCAAGAGCAGGCGGTGCTTGTTGATAAACTGATTGCTCATCTTGCTGCACCCGATAAAACAATTGATGAGTTATGGACAACAGAATCGGAAAGCCGGATTAATGCTTATGAACAGGGGCAATTACAGTCAGTCTCGTTAGGAGAGGTTCTTGAAAAGTATAAGAATCTCTGACAGCAATGGATATTCGCTTGCTTGTGGTCGCCCAAAAAGAGCTTGATGATGCCATTGATTATTATAACCATGAGCTTGCTGGTTTGGGCAAGGTGTTTCTTGTTGAAGCTCTTCATGCTCTTGATCGAATCATGAAGCATCCACAAGCATGGCATCAATGTTCCCCGAGAATCAGGCGATGTCAGCTTCGTCGTTTTCCTTACGGGATTATTTATCAAATTAGAGAAACTGAGATTCTTGTTGTTGCTTTTGCTAATTCTCACAGAAACCCTTCATATTGGCAAGATCGTATTTGATGCTTATTTGCATTCTTGTTTCGCAAGGGTGATATTCAATCTTCACATTACTAAGGGGCACAGTCATTATAAAAATACCGTTTTAGGCTTGATGCTTATATCCCACCACTGTAGGTCTTTTGATCGCATCAGTCTTTTTTCAAGATTCTTTTTTTCTTTACCGCAGAGCTTTATACCCTTTTGGTATACCGTATCG
>CAIYWF010000127.1 GCA_903929845.1 uncultured Chlorobiaceae bacterium
ACATACTCTGCCCATACCTCTCCAATGCAGAGTCATATCAACGTTGGCTCAGGCGAAGATATCACCATTAAAGAGCTGGCGCTGACTATCGCCAAGGTTATCGGCTACGAGGGTGCCATAGAATTTGACCCCACAAAACCCGATGGGACTCCAAGAAAGCTCATGGACAGCACCCGCCTCAACAACCTCGGCTGGCAGGCCAGTGTCTCACTTGAGGAAGGGCTGAGGTTGGCGTACAACGATTTTTTGAAAAACCATACCAATTTCCAATGAAAGTTGCTCTCATTACTGGAATTACTGGTCAGGATGGATCGTATCTGGCCGAATTTCTTCTTGAAAAGGGCTACGAAGTGCACGGTATAAAACGCCGGGCCAGTAGTTTGAATACCCAGCGGATAGATCATCTCTACCAGGATCCTCATGTTACTCATCGCAACTTTGTGCTTCATTATGGTGACCTGACTGATAGCAGTAACCTGACCCGCATTGTTGCCGAAGTTCGACCTGATGAAGTGTACAATCTCGGTGCACAAAGCCATGTGGCGGTGAGTTTTGAGGCGCCGGAATATACTGCTGATGTTGATGGCATGGGTACGTTGCGCCTGCTCGAAGCAATTCGTTTTCTTGGTCTGGAAAAGAAAACACGATTTTATCAGGCATCGACCTCGGAACTGTACGGTTTGGTGCAGGAGATCCCTCAGCGGGAGACAACACCCTTTTATCCTCGCAGTCCTTATGCTGTAGCCAAGCTGTACGCCTACTGGATCACGGTCAATTATCGGGAAGCGTACGGGATGTATGCCTGTAACGGAATTCTCTTTAATCACGAATCTGCACGACGCGGTGAAACCTTTGTGACCCGCAAAATCACCCGAAGTCTCTCCAACATCTCGCAAGGGCTTGAAGAGTGTCTCTACATCGGCAATATGAATGCTCTTCGCGACTGGGGTCATGCTAAAGATTACGTCCGCATGCAGTGGATGATGCTTCAGCAGGCTGAACCCAAAGACTACGTTATCGCCACCGGCGTCCAATACACGGTGCGTCAGTTCATTGAAAAAGCAGCCCAGCAGCTCGGTATAACCCTTCGCTGGGAAGGAGCTGCTCATCAGGAAGTCGGCATTATTGCCGCTCTCAACTCTCCCTCCTCTTACCCTTCGCTGAGCACAGGGCAAATTATTGTTCGGATTGATCCGAGGTACTTCCGTCCCGCAGAAGTAGAGACCTTGCTTGGTGATCCCTCTAAAGCAAAAACCGACCTGGGCTGGATCCCTGAAATAACCCTCGATGAAATGGTTGCCGAAATGGTAACCCACGACCTCAACCTCGCCAAACAACACGCCCTCCTCAAAGCCAATGGCTACAACGTTGATGTGAGTAAAGAGTAATGAAATAGAGCGACTGGATTCGTTGCTCAGTTCGGTCTCCCAGCACTGAACCTTATCACCTCTCTTTTGCGCACAGTGTTATGTTTTTGCAAAAATGTAATTTAAGGGTATTTTGTCGAAGACTGTGTAAAAGGCCGACAAGAGGGTCGAGTAGAGGGTGTGTCAAGATTGGTGAGAAGGCTGCTTGAACGTCGCTTTGGTGTTTTGTCTCAATTGGCATCAGAGCAGTTAACAAGCGCTTCCGAAAAGGATTTGGAGGGTTTGGGGTGAGGCTGTTCTCACCGCCCCGACACTGGAAGCTGTTTTTACGCAAAACAATCCCAATATTTAAGGACAGTTGCTTTCTTATTTTGCAGCAGAACGTCCGGTGATTGAACGGAATGGGCAGTTGATTCCTGTCGGGAAGGGAACTCCGCTGATGGTGGGGAGAGGCGTTTCAGTCTACTCCGACTGATGAAAATTTCAAGATTTATAGTATAATACTTGTGAATTAACATTTTGAAAATTATGATGATATGGAAACCATTATTACTATTCATATTGAAAAGCTTCCAGAAGGAGTTTATTTAGCGACTTCCGATACGTTCCAGGGACTTGTGGCTCAGGGAAGAACTATAAGTGAAACACTTGAGATAGCTCGTGATGTCGCTAAAATGCTTCTTGAAGCTGGCCAAGAACCTGAAAAAGACTTTCTCCTGGCACAAGAATCTTTTGATTACCCCTTAGTCGTAGGCTTATAATGGGGAGGCTTGCTAATCATTCATACCGGCAGATTATCAGGAAACTGAAAACTTTCGGTTTTGAATTTTACAGGCAAGCTGCCGGGAGCCATGAACTCTGGTTTCATCCTGCCAGAAAGATATTTACGACAATCCCGAATCATCCGGGAGATATGCCTGAGGGAACATTAAGAGCTATCTTGAAACAGGCACAAATATCCGTTGATGATTTTCTTAAAGCCTGAATGTGACTTGGATGGGGGCGTTCGGTCCTATCAAAAATTCAAGCTCACACACAGAGAGCGATTGCTATTGTTCGCTGATTTTCCGCTTTACGTAGAAACGGCCACTTCTCTTGAGGTGCCGCTTAACTTACCTGTCGTTCGAGATAACGCCGATCAAATATTTATAATGTTAGCCGTAGTTGGCAACTCGGATGGCAAAAAAGCTGAAGGATATTTTTGATGACTGGCCTTCTGCGTTTCATGATGGCCGAAAGTGTTGATGATGGCAAATCAACTATGATCG
>CAIYWF010000128.1 GCA_903929845.1 uncultured Chlorobiaceae bacterium
GATTAATTAACTTGTGCTAATCAGGCAGCCATTGCATACGAATAATCGTCTGCATATAATGTTGCATAGACTTCTTTAACGAGTCCATCCATGCTGAAACTCGGAGTGCAACTCCATCTTACATCTACCCTGTCGAAAGCCTGTCATCCCCATGGTATCAAAGAACAATGCTCTATATATACTTTTTCATGGAATAGATCAACAACTATCCCACCGGATCCGGGGATCTCTGATGATTTATTACGCGACTTCAACAACATGCTTCCAATATTTCACCACATCGGAGCTTGAAAATGCTCAGTTCAGGCCAGGCAGTTCAGGCGAGTTGGCTACAAGCTGGTATTCACCACCTTTGGAACGCACTGACCTGCTCCACATCCTTTCATAGGCGTCACTGAAGACGATATTTCTCGATGCTTCGGCCGTATACCATGCTCCTTCTTCAAACTCCGCTTCAAGCTGTCCGGCGCTCCAGCCGGCATAACCAAGGAAAAAGCGAATTTCTGAGGGATGCATAACACCGGTATTGAGAAGATAACTCAACTCGTTTTTGTCTCCACCCCAGAACAAACCGGGAAAAATCTCGATTGAGTCATCAATAAGATCCCCTCGTGAATGTAGAAAATGCACGGTATCAACCTGCACGGGACCACCCTTATGCAAACGCTCTTCTACCTCCTCAAAACCAGCCAGTGCCTCACAAACTTTGAATTCCATCGGACGATTCAGAATAAAACCAAGAGAACCACGCTCATTATGCTCACACATAATCAAAACAGTTCGCTTGAAATTAGACTCAAGCATATTGGCCGAGGAAAGCAGAAGCTTTCCTGCTTTCAGCTTCTCAAATTCGTTTACCATTATCTTCTCTCAGGTTTTTTGCTGCAAATAATCGAGCAACTCCTCCGCATGGTTATCAGGACTGACTTTCGGCCACACATGTTCAATCATGCCCTGCTCATCAATAAGATAGGTCACCCGACTCGTTCCCATATACTCACGACCCATAAATTTTTTCATTCCCCACACGCCATACGCTTCAACGATACTTTTGTCAGGATCCGAAACAAGCCTGAAAGGGAGATTATACTTCTCCGCAAACTTTTTATGCTTGCGTTCATCATCAACACTGACACCAAGAACCTCGACTCCCACAGTGTTAAATTTAGGTAAATTATCCCGAAAAGCACAAGCTTCCTTCGTGCATCCCGGAGTATCGTCTTTCGGATAAAAATAGAGCACAACCTTGCGCCCAAGGTATTCCTCAAGGGTGACCGCCTTTCCATCCTGATCGTTTGCGGATATGGGTGGGGCGAGAACTCCCTCTTTCAAAATTGTTGTTTGCATGAATAAAACTTATTCTGTTTATGAGCACTTGCTTTTCTGTACGGCTGTTCTCTCTTTTAAATCCTTTGCCACAACAAAAAGTTTCTTGATGCGTAACCCATGAAACCTTTTTTATTTTGCCCTCTCTGTTCTAATAAGCTTGAGAAGGCCATGATTGAGGGACGTGATCGAATGTTCTGCCCCTCATGTTCATGGGTGCATTATATCAACCCGCTTCCTGCAGCGCTCGCCTATACCGTCAACAAAAACAACGAACTTCTTGTGATACGGCGGGCTCATGAACCAGCGCTCAATGAATGGGCTTTGCCTGGCGGCTTTCTTGAAGCCGGCGAAGAACCTTATGAAGGATGTCTGCGAGAACTGATGGAAGAAACATCGCTTAACGGTAAAATCGACTGCCTTATTGGTATCTATCACCGGGAGGTCGACATGTACGGTTCGCTTCTGGTCGTGGCCTACAAGGTTGTGGTTGACGATGACACCATAACGATTAACGATGAACTGTTCGATGCAGGTTTTTATCCGCACCACCTCATTCCCGAAGTACGGTTACCACTGCACCTCCAGATTATCAAAGATGCCGCCCTGCACAGTCCGCTTCAGAGTTAAGTATACCCATCAATTTTACAGATATACACAGAATTTCCCTTATATTTTCAATTTAATAAAGAATCCTCGAAGCAAGCTTCGAGGTATTAATTCAACAATAATCGATTCATTCACGAAGCAAAGCTTCGGGGAATTTACCCATAGAGATTAAAACTATTGTCATCTGTTAAAACCACCATAAACAAAGGAATCTTGACCAATGAACCCACTGAAACTCTTATCAGGAGGAGTGACTTTGCTTGCAGTTATGCAGCTCATTCCTTATGGAAAAACTCACGAAAATCCTGCGGCTACCGGTAAACCAAAGTGGGACTCTCCGCGAACCAGTGAACTTTTTAACCGTGCCTGCAAGGATTGTCATTCCAACAATACTGTCTGGCCGTGGTACAGTTCTATAGCTCCCGTATCGTGGCTGACTCAGGTTGATGTCTCTTTTGGACGCGGCAAGTTCAATGTTTCTGAGTGGGGACGAGAGGGGAAAAATGAAGGTGAAAAAGCTGCTGGTGAAGTGCGAAAAGGTAAAATGCCTCCATTTTTCTACCTCCCGGCTCACCCTGAGGCTAAACTGAATGCAGCAGAGAAAGAAGAGCTGGTCAGTGGGCTGATCGCAACTTTTGGAGAAAAAAAGAGTTCTGACAAGGATAAAGATTAAATAATCCACAAGAAAGTCCTGCAATTGAGGGGCTCCCTTGTAGGTATGACGGTCTGGCAATTGTTTGAGTAATTATTGTTATGAGCCCTTTGAGTTTTCAAAAAAACGTCGTTTTATCCAGGCAGAATTACTCTCTTCATCTGGGGCTGTTTCTGCTGACGGTGTTTACGACACTCTGGGCAGGAACATTCTGGGGCGGACACCCGGCAACGTTCGCCTCCGTGCCTCTTTTTATCAACTCTCTTGCCTCAGGAACTTCCTACTCGGCGTCCCTGCTCTTTTTTTTAAGTGTTCATGAGTTTGGCCACTTTTTTGCATCGCTGCGTCATCGTGTGCGGGCAACTCTTCCCTATTATATTCCTGTACCACCTCTGCCGTTCTTTCTCAGCTTGGGGACCATGGGGGCTGTGATTAAGGTTAAAGAGAGGATACCTGATTCAAACGCACTTTTCGATATTGGTCTTTGGGGACCGATGAGTGGTTTTGCCGTATGTGTCGGGCTGCTGGTGTTCGGTTTTTTGAATCTTCCGCCTGCTGACTTTATTTATACTGTCCATCCTGAATACCTCACACGGGGAGGTTTACAGACACCTGTGCCACAAGGAACCCTTATTCTTGGAAAAAATCTCCTCTGGATAGGACTTGAATTTGTTCTGGCGCCGAAAAACCTTCCGCCGATGACAGAAATGTATCACTATCCATTTCTTTTTACCGGCTGGCTGGGCTCACTTATAACTGCGCTGAACCTGCTTCCCGTTGGTCAGCTTGATGGTGGTCATATCACCTATGCAATGTTCGGCAGGGTAGGACATGCCAAAGCCGCCAAGGCATTTCTGCTGTTTATCACGCTGCTTGGATTTCCTGCGTTGCTGGAGCTGCTCCTTTCTCTGCTCAAACCAGATGCTGTATCATTGATCCCCCCGCTGATGCTGAAGTGGTCTTGGTCCGGCTGGATTTTATGGGCATTTATTCTTTCACGACTTATCGGGATAAGCCATCCGCCAACAATACATGATTACTCTTTGAATATTCAAAGAAAAGTCTCTGGATGGCTCGCCATTGCGGTATTTTGCGTGACGTTCACTCCGGTACCATTCGGAATAACCTGATGAGAGAACACCGCTTTGTAGTCAATTGCACCAACAGAGTGCTTGATCTCGGTGAAGGGCCGAAAATCATGGGTATCCTGAATGCAACGCCTGATTCATTCTATGACGGAGGGGTTTTGCAGGGGAATACAAACGGTGTCGATCTTGACAGGGCTCTTGATCATGCGCTTGAGATGATCCGCGACGGCGCTTCGATTATCGATATTGGTGGAGAGTCTTCGCGACCGGGTGCTGATAAAATTTCATCGATCGAAGAGATTGATCGTACTGCGCCGCTTATTGCTCTTTTGCGCAAAAAAAGCGATGTCCTGATTTCGATTGATACCTACAAGGCGGATGTTGCCGAACAGGCCTTGCGTGCTGGAGCAAATATAGTCAATGATATTTCCGGGTTTACCTTTGACCCTCATCTTCCCTCCCTCTGCCGCAAGTTTAAGGCCGCAGTTATCTTGATGCACACGCCTGTAAAACCGAAGTTGATGCAGTGGAGCACAGGAACGAAGCCGGGAGAAGATGATATCTTGTCAAGGGTCAGCAACTTTCTGGCAGACTCCATTGCCAGGGCTGAAGGGCATTCGATCGATGACATTATTATTGATCCGGGTTTTGGGTTTGGCAAAAGTGTTCAAGAAAATTTCCGACTTTTAGCTATGCTCGCTTCATTACATCGGCTGGGCAGACCGATTCTGGCGGGTTTATCGAGAAAATCGTTTCTTGGTCACGCTATTACGGCGCCCGGTGAAGAGACGGTGCCTCCTGACGAGAGGCTCGAAGCCACCATTGCGGCTGACACCATTGCGCTGATGCATGGTGCGAATATTCTGCGGGTACATGATGTACAGGCGGCACGACAAAGCTTGCGGGTGTTTGAGGCGATGAAAGAAGAGTCGGAAGGTTTGTCCGTCTCCGCTGTTTATTTTTAAATTTCCTTTTTAAGCCTGAATCGAGACCGCCAAAACCGAACCGTTCAGATGTATCTTTCGAAAATTGAGCTTTTTGGATTCAAGAGCTTTGCGCATAAAGTCAGAATAAAATTTGACAAGGGACTGACAGCAATCGTTGGCCCGAACGGGTGCGGCAAAACCAATGTTGTTGATGCCATGCGTTGGGTGCTCGGTGAGCAGAAATCCTCCCTGCTTCGATCAGCAAAAATGGAGAACATCATTTTTAATGGGTCGAAAAACCTGAAGCCTCTCAGTTTTACCGAAGTTTCCCTGACGATTGAGAATACCCGAAATGTCCTGCCGATCGAATATACCGAAGTTACTGTTACCCGACGTCTTTACCGAAACGGGGAGAGCGAGTTCCTGTTAAACCAGGTCTCGTGCCGACTAAAGGATATTCTTGACCTGTTCACCGATACCGGGATGGGCAGTGATGCCTATTCGGTCATTGAGCTGAAAATGATTGAGGAGATTATCAGCAACAAAAGTGAGGAGCGGCTGAAGCTTTTTGAGGAGGCAGCGGGAATAACCCGTTATAAACAGAGGCGGAAACAAACGTTCAAGTTGCTTGAAAGTACTTCACGGGATCTTTGTCGTGTCGATGATGTGCTGGCGGAGGTTGAAAAAAAGGTGAAAAGCCTGAAGCTGCAGGTAAGAAAAGCTGAAAAGCTGAGAGAGCTGAAAAAAAAGATTCGTGAGATTGATCTTGCCCTCTCCTGGCTTGCCATGGAGGAGTTTCGTGAGAAACTTGAACCGATGCAGCGTCGCATCCGCGAAGAGGAGTTGCTGAATCTTGAGTGTGCCGCAAAAATCGCCACCAAGGACAGCATCGCCCAGGAAACGGAGCTACTGTTGCTCCGGCAGGAGACAACCCTTTCTGAAACACAGAAAAAGTTGAACGAGAGCAATCAGCGGGTTCATGCTCATGAGAAACAGCTCTTGCAGCATGAAGAGCATCAGAAAAACCTTGCGGCAGATATAGCCCGAATCAGGGCAATCACCAGCAAAAAAGAGCAGAGAGTCCGTGAACAGGAGCTGCTCGAACACGATCTGCTGCAACGCAGGGCTCCTTGCGAAGCAACGTGCATCAAGCTGCATGAGGCTTTTCAGATCATGGCTGCTGAACACGACCAGCTCAATACCACGCTTGGACAACAGCGAAATGAGCTGGCCCGGGAACGAAAGCTCGGCATGGAAGAACAGAGTATAGCCAACCAGCTTTCGTTGACTACGCGGAGCCTTGAATCAAAAAAAGAGTATCTTCGAACGGCTGTTGAACGACTTGAAACAAAAAAACTGGCCATTCACGAAAAGCTGAATGCCTCACGTATGACCGAAGATGAGCTTTCGGAAGAGCTCAACCGCAAAACCGCACTGATCGCCGAAGCCAGAAACCGGGAACGGGAGTTACTGGAACGTCAGGAAGGGTTAAACCGCAAACTTGAGGAAATAAAAGAGTCGCTCCTTCTGCAACGCTCAGGTCGGGATAAGGTGCATAACCAGATTCTTCTTGCTCATTCTGTGCTTGACAGCTTTGAGGGAATGCCCGAGGGAATCGTCTTCCTGGAACAACAACAAAAAGGAAAACAGGGGCTGGGCTGCCTCTCTGATCTTGTGTCTCTTGAAAGTTGTTACAGAAAGGCGGTGAATGCCGCGCTTGGAGAGAGTATGAACTATTATGTTTGCAAGTCACTCTACGAGGCTAAAGAGGGGATTGCCAATCTGACGAGTTCCAATAAGGGAAAAATCCATTTTCTTGTCCTTGATCTTGTTGCAGAAACCACTGAAAACCCTTATCCAGAGATCAGTGGAGCAATGAAGACTCTGGCTGTCCTTGAGTATCCACCAAAGCTTCGTAACGCGCTTCTGCTGATACTCGGAAAAAGCTATATCGTGGAGGATCTTGGAGTAGCGGAAAAACTTGCCCTACGTTATCCGGACATCTCTTTTGTCACTCTTGCAGGAGAAAGATTCTCCGGTATGGGCCTGCTTTTCGGCGGAAGCTCAAAAGGCAGTGAAGGGCTGCGCCTGGGGAAAAAAGCTGAACGTGACGGACTGCAGAAGGAACTTGCGTCACTGGAAAAGAGCATCAAGGTTGAGGAAGAGAGACTTCTTCAACTGCGCAATGAGCTCTCCTCACTGAAAACTGGAGAACAACGCAGGGAAATTGAACTCCTTGCGACGGAACTGGGAGCACTTGAGAGAAGGTCAGCACGAATGGATGCTGAAAAGAGTGGCATGAGAGCGGAGATAACTCAGACTGGAGAGGAGATGGCGACATTGCTCGTCCAGAAAGAGAGCTGCGAAACTGAACTCGGCAAGCTTCTGCCAGCAATCAGCAGCAGTGCATCAAAAGCCTTGATTTTCGGGGAAAAAATCCAGAAATTACAGGAAAACCTTTCTACCCTTGAAACCCGCCATCACCAATCAGGCCGCGACATACAGTCCCGTCAAAGCCTCTATAAGGACGCCCTTCTCGATCTTGAAAAGCTCAACATCAGCCTTGCTGCCTGTACTGAAAACCAGGTTTTGCTCCATGAAGAGATTAAAAGACTGAACACCGAGGGCGCCGTTACCGAAAAAAAGCAAGTCATGGGTCAGGAGAGTTCCGTCCGAATGAAAAAAGAGCTTGACGAACTGCTCATTACTACAGCAGTGAAACAGAAGAGGGTCAATGAACTTGAATCGGAGTACCGGGAGCGCCAGGCACAGCATCACGAAACTCTGGCATCTCTCAGGGAACTCCGACGGAAACATGAGGTCAACCAGCAGCTCCTCTCGGCCCTCACCCGTGAACAGATACAACTTGAGCAAGCGCTTGATCATCTTTTTACTGAGACCCAGGTAAAACACAACTGTGACCTTGCCTCAATGCCGGAACCAGTTCTTGAACCTTCCTTCGACAGGAATGCAGCACAACAAGAGCTTGAGGCGCTTGCAAAACAGCGTGAACAGTTTGGCGCGGTCAATGAGCTTGCTCTTGAAGAGTATGAGGGGGAAAAAGTGCGGTTAGACTTCCTTTTGGAACAAAAAGAGGATTTGATCGGCGCTGAGAGTCAGTTGCGCTCTACCATTGAGAAGATCAACAAAACCGCTCTGGAAAAATTTGAGGAAACCTTTCGTGAAGTCCGAAAAAACTTCATCGGTATTTTCAGGGAACTCTTTGATCCAGAGGATGAGGTGGATCTGCTGATACATGCCAGCGACGATCCGCTCGATGCCCATATCGAAATTGTTGCTAAACCGAGAGGGAAAAAGCCGCTCTCTATTGAGCAATTGAGCGGAGGTGAAAAGGCGCTGACTGCTCTTTCGCTCCTTTTTGCTATTTATCTGGTAAAGCCAAGTCCCTTCTGCATTCTTGATGAAGTTGATGCCCCGCTGGATGATGCCAATGTCACCCGATTCATTAAACTCCTGAAAAAATTTGAGAATAACACCCAATTCATTATTGTTACGCACAACAAAAAAACCATGGCTTCCTGCCAGGCACTGTACGGGGTCACCATGGAAGAAGAAGGGGTATCAAAACTGATTCCCGTACGGATAGAAAAAATAAGGCTTTGAGAGGTATCAGAAAGACGATATGCTGAAGAAACTTGTGTTATTTGACATAGACGGAACATTGCTTTCGATGAACACGGTCAACCGAACCATCCTTGCTGATGCCCTGAAAGAGGTGTACGGCACTGAAGGAAGTACAGGCACCCACAATTTTGCCGGAAAGATGGACAGAAGCATTATCTACGAGGTGCTGCGGAATGCGGGGCTCAGTGAACGTGAAATCGCCGAAAAATTTGATCGGGCCAAAGCAACCTATATCGAGATGTTCCGCATACAGGCCAAACCTTCTGACGTTCTTTTGATGCAGGGCATCCGGGAACTTCTTGATGAACTTTCAGGACGTTCCGAAGTGATGCTTGGTCTGTTAACCGGAAATTTTGAAGAATCGGGGCGGCACAAGTTACGCCTTCCCAAAATAAACCATTATTTCCCTTTTGGCGCTTTTGCCGATGACGGCCTGAGTCGTAATGACCTGCCTTTGGTCGCCGTCGAAAAAGCGTACCAGCTCAGCGGCATAACATTTTCTGAACACAATATTGTCATTATAGGCGATACTGAACACGATATTGCCTGCGCCAGGGTTCTGAACGCAAAGTCTATTGCCGTGGCGACCGGCACCTATTCTACAGAGGAACTGAAAAGACACAATCCGCATGTATTGTATGAAAACCTGAGCCGAACTGATGTTGTTCTCAGTGAGATCCTCCATTCCTCAATCAATTAACTGCTCTTTTATGAAGACGTACCGACGGCAAATCCGTGAAAAGATTTTACAAGCGCTCTACACCATTGAAATCCGGGATACCGACATAGACTCTGCTGCTGGCTGGCTTTTGACCGAAGAGATTCTTGCGGACGCCAATGCCATGAAGTTTTTCAACACGCTCCTGAAAAACATCAAGGAGCACAAGGATGAGATTGACCGTTATATCGTGAAGCATACTTTTAACTGGGA
>CAIYWF010000129.1 GCA_903929845.1 uncultured Chlorobiaceae bacterium
ATGATCTCTGGAACGTGGAGCAGGCGTTCCGCATGAGCAAATCCGACCTGCAGGCCAGACCGATCTTTCATCGCACGGAGGATGCCATCAGGGCTCATATGCTCGTCTGTTTTATGGCCTTGATGATGGGCAAATACCTCGGAATAAAAATGCACCGGTCATTACGAAAGATCCAGGAGGAAATCTGGCGGGTCCATGAAATCCATCTTTGTTATGAACGAACCGGTGAGGTTTATGTCAAACAGATGGGTACAAGCGAATTTACAAACGAGGTTCAGCAACTTCTTGTGTTCTGAGTTTCGGCACTAACTGGAACAACTCGGGAAAAAAGACATGAAGCTCTGTGATAAAGAAATAACTGATCTGGAAACAAGAGTGATTCGTTCACCAGACCTTCTTGCCTGGCTGTTCATTTTGTTGTGTGCGCTGCTTCTGCGTACAATTTCCAGCCCAGGGCGCTTATTACTTTAAAATAGTATCAAACCCTGGACTTGTTTCCCCGGAATACATCAATAAAGGTTACGAATGAAAAAATGGGTCGTTTTCAACTGCTGCTAAACACTGTTCAAGCGATAAGTCTCGATAAACTTCTACCCACTCGCCAGTATAGCGCATGAACACCATATTGAACTGATTGTCCTGGATATATTTCAACCGGGCAAACCTGGCTTCAAAGAAAGGTGTAAGAGCGTTGGGGCCAGGAACATTATATCTCGCACAAAAGTAAAAATAGTGTCGATACCACTTTGTATAAATATCGGCGATGTAATTGTGACGGAATTCATCAGGGGCGGGCGGAGGTTGAATGTGTTTTGGTTTCAAAACCTTTTCCACAAGTTCGTCCGCCTTTTGCTGGACAATTACTTTTGTATTCGTTGACACTTTTGGTACAGGTGGTTTAGCTGGTCTATAACATTCTCTGATTTTTATCCATAATGCCTACTTTACGTCTACTTTATGTCATGAAAGAAAAGGCCCAACGAAAAGCCCAAGGGAGCGCCTTCCACGGAAGCGAACCGAATCCACAGAAGCTGAAAAAATAACAAACTTTCAAACCCGCCACGAAAAGGCACGTCCCGCTTGAGCGCCATGTCAGGCAGCTTTTGGTGTAAATTGGGGTTTTCGTGGAGGTAGAGAGACAAGCATTTTATCAGGTTGGTTCTGACGTTTAAGAATATCATCAAAGATAGCTTCGGGATCATGGTTAAACTTCTCCGCGTATTCTTCTCGAAGCTCACGAGTTTCTTTTACTATTGGGTCTTGCCACATAAAATTAGCCCTCCATAAGTTCTTGTGGTGTACAAATTATTGGCGGTTCATAGCCGAATTCTCTACACAGTGATTCGATTTTAGGGCGCATAACCGCATTAGCAATATGAGTGCAATTCCAAGTAAGCAGATATTCCATCCCATGCACTGCAGCAACCGCAATATGGTAAGCGTCAATTTCTGCTTTAACTGGCAACGAACCCTTATAAATTAATGCCTTACCAAGTATTCGAACGTCTTCGACGGTCGTAAGCTCTGGAATATCTTTAAGAACGACCATGCGACGGTTTGCGGCGTCCGGGTTGCCTAAACTCGCTTCGGTCAAGACAAATTCAGAAACATACAAATCGAAGACAGGACGACGGGTTTCCCACCATTCAATAGTTGTGTTTTGATTTGCAGCTACACGAATGTCATTACTTGGTCTTGATGTTAGATAGCTGACAATTGAGGTTTCTATATAAACTGTTTGTTTCAAGAATTGCCCCTTAAAATCTGTTTAATGTTCCGCGTGGTCAAGCGATAAAGCCTATTACTCATCCTATATATCAACGGGGCTTTTTACTCCATGACCACCGTTGTTTAAAACATGGGTATAAATCATCGAGGTGCTTACATCTTTATGACCCATTATTTCCTGAATAGTGCGAATAATCATACCCAGCATCAAGCAAATGAGTTGCAAAAGAGTGATGCCATTAACCACTTGTCGCCTGCAAACTGAGCAAGAAGATCCACAAAAAATAACAGTAAGATTATAGCAAAAAAAATCCTGCGCTCAAAAAAGAGTGCAAAATATTCAACCACAACATCAGCATTTAGTCCTGACCCTCAGTCCGACTCCCATGTTGTCGTCTCCAATTCCCGGCACAATTCCCGGCACGTCAAATCCTGCGCGCCATTTTCCAGTACAATCGTCCGACGGTTTGATTCGTTATGTGTCGATTATTAACAAGCCCAAGAATGTAACCCTTGGACGAAATCCCTGTCGTTATATGATTTAATGAACACGTAGCTTTCTATCGGTTTCATCAGGGTTTAATTACAGTAATTCCATTTCTGAAACAAAAGTGTTATAATATACCCTAAAAGGAGGTGGGTATATGGCACGACCAGCAAGTGGTAAGGACGTTTTGGAAAAGGCAAAGGAAACATTGGCAAATGCTCGGACAATAGAAGAGCTGCGCCAGGCACAAGCGGTGATTTTGCCTTTGGAATACGGTTTTTCCATTGACCAGGTCGCCGCTGCCCTTGGTATTTCAAAGGGTTGGGCCTGTCAATTGAGGAGGCGTTTTATAAAGGCCGGTGGCCTGCCAGCAGAAACA
>CAIYWF010000130.1 GCA_903929845.1 uncultured Chlorobiaceae bacterium
AGGGGAAAAATACTGGTCATAATCCGTCAGCCACCCTGCAATCTGATGCATCTGGGTTGTCTGATTCATTGAGCCGCAAATAAATAAAATTTTTTTCTTCATGCCCCTCCCTTACTGACTCCTTCAACATCACGCAGATGAACCCCTGAAAAAAACATAATGCCGTAACCGACAGCATACCAGATGACCTCTTTTAATCGCCTCAACAACACAAATGCGCCTCCATATGCAAGAACATCAGGCATCCCGAGAGCCTGAAAAAATGCCATGTAACCAAGATCCTGTACTCCAAGTCCTGAAGGAATAAAAAAGAATAAAGTACGGAGCATCATAAGAGCTATATCAATGGCAAGCACTTGCAAAAATGAGATTTCAATCCCTATGAGCCTCAATATAATATAACTCTCAATCGCAAGCGTGCTCCAGGCAACAAGATAGATAAACAGCACAGGAACCAGCCTTCCGGCAAAAGAACCTCTGTAACTCTTCAGCTCCTCATCAGTATCAAGAAATCCTGATTCCTTTTCTAGCAACCACGTTTTTACTCTTTTGAACGGAACAAGCATCAAAAGTCTAAGAACATTTTGTGCTGCTTTTCCGTTGAGCAGCAGCAAAAGAAAGAGCAAAAAAAGCAAAAAAACCACAACGCCAACTGTGACCATAAGATATCCAAGCCCTTCGAATCCAAGCATCCGGACAGAAACCACCTGAAGCAGTGAAAAACCTGCTATAGAACCGATAATCGTATAAAGCCCTTGGGCCATGCCGAGCATAAGCTTGCGAACGGCGACGCTTGCCACGCCAGAAGGAAGTGGAATACCAATAAACCGACTGCAAAGAAAAGGACGAAGAGGTTCACCAATCGCCACTCCCGCAGGAAGCGTCATAGAAACTGTTTCGGCTATACATTGTATTTTCAGAAGCTTGAAAAACGGTATCGTAATGATACTTCTGGGAAAGACCTTTGTCCATGCAAAGGTTTCGAGAAGATGAAGCGAAAAAAAAGGCAGAAGAATACATAGCGATGAAAAACCGATTGAGGAAATAAGTTCAACCGATCGCTGAAGGTCGAGTTTGCTAAAAAGATAAACAATCAGGATAATGCCAAGACCGAGACCGACATAGCCCATCCATGAAAAACTTGATTTTTTCGTCATCTGCATGAATAATCAGGAAACAAGGCTAAAAAAATGCTTAAAACTCATTATCACAATTTGCAAAGATAAGAATGTATCGTTAAATATTTATTGAATCATTATAAGTGCCGTAACACCCTCACTGGAGTATAGACTGCTCTCCCCGTTAAGGTTCTTGATCACAAGAAAAAACCTTTTGCTGATGGGACTTATTAATCCTGACTTTCAGACACTGCCGGAACTTTTCTCATCAGTTTTCAACCGTTACAGGGAAGATGATTCGAAATTTCCTTTTGCAAGAAAAATTAATGGCGTCTATGAAACAATTTCGTATCGTTCGTTTGAAGAGGATGTGCACTCTTTCGAGGCATTTCTAAAACAAAACGGTGTGAAGGCAAAAGACCGGGTCGCCATTCTGTCGGAAAACAGACCGGGATGGTATCTGGCCGATATGGCTATTTTAAATCTTGGAGCCATAAATGTACCTCTCTATCCCTCATTACCATCCAACCAGATCGAATACATTCTCAACAACTGCGGCACAAAAGCCATCATTGTGTCAAACATGCTTCAGCTTGGCAAAATTCTTTCGATATGGCAAAACCTTCCGGAATTAACGGTTATCGTTGTCATGAACCGACTCGAGGAATCTATTGAAGATGTTCATGACCTGAGCAAGGCAAAGGCAACTGGTAAAATTATTCTTGAAAAAACACCATGGTTTCTTGAACAAACACCTGTAGAACCTGACGATGTTGCCACCATCATCTATACATCTGGAACGACCGGACTGCCAAAAGGGGTAATGCTTACACACCGGAATATTTGTGAAAACGTCAAATCCTGTTCCTTTGTTATTCGTCTCGATGATTCTGACTGTGGCCTCTCTTTTCTGCCTCTCTCACACGCATACGAACGGACTGGAGGTTATTACCTGCTCTTCTTATGCGGAGCGACCATTTATCTGGCAGAAAGCATTGAAACGATCTCATTGAACATGACAGAAGCACGGCCAACAATCATCTTTACTGTTCCCAGACTGTTTGACCGCATCAAGATGAGTATACTCAAGCAGATTTCAACCGAAATCGCCATAAAACAGAAAATATTTTACTGGGCGTTAATAACTGGAGAACAGTATCACCGCGAGATTGACAAGAAAGGATGTGCGTCAAAACTTCTTTCCCTGCAGCATGCAATGGCCAAAAAACTGGTCTACAACAAAATTAAAAGCAAGCTCGGAGGAAGACTACGCTATTTTGTTTCAGGTGGCGCTGCTTTGCCGCAAAAGATTGGCGAGTTTTTCCAAGCGCTTGATATCAACATCCTTGAGGGATTCGGACTGACAGAAACCTCACCAGTCACCCATGTCAATCGCCCTGAAAGGATAAAGTACGGTACCGTAGGACGACCGGTAAACAACGTCGAGGTCAAAATTGCTCCAGATGGTGAAATACTGCTCAAAGGGCCGAACATAATGAAGGGATACTGGAATGACGAAGAGTCCACACTGGAAGTTATCAAGGATGGATGGTTTTACTCAGGCGACATTGGAGTAATTGACAAGGATGGCTATTTGAAAATAACCGGTCGAAAAAAACATATCATTGTCACCTCGGGTGGGAAAAATATTGCACCGGTACCTATCGAAAACCTTATTTCTGATAGTCCTTATATTGAACATGTCATTGTGATCGGTGAAAAACGCCCATTTCTGGTCGCACTTATAGTACCAAACTTCAGTAAACTCAGGGAGTTTGCCACTGCAGAAGGTATCATGGCGGGCACAAGCAAAGAGTTGATAGAAAATAAAAATGTCCAGCAAATTTATGAAAAACTCTTGCGCACTGTTTCACGGCAGCTTGCAACCCATGAAAAAGTTCGCAAGTTTCTGTTGATTGAAACCCCATTCACCATTGAAAACGGTCAAGTAACCCCGACTATGAAACTCTAGCGAGATGTAATTACAACAATCTACGCCTCCGAAATAGATAAGTTGTATAATACACTTAACATGGTCTATAATACGGAGTAAACTGAATAATAGTGCTTATATGTGCGAAGCCTAAATCAGAGTTCTCGATTACCCTTTTATTTTTAGCATAGGTCGAACGCCAAGATTAGCACTGTCTTGACGTTCAACAAGCCCTTCATGGATGAGATCGGTGATGATGTCATCAAGATTCCAGGGGCAGTCGGCATATTTCTCTTCAATTTCTTCAAGGTACATAACTTCTGATTGCACGAGCTCTTTAATAAGCCTGCCCCGGTACCACCGTTTTGAGCCCTGAAACTTCGACTGCCTGCTTAGAGGCCGAATCCCCGTACTTTTGCTGGTAAGCACAAGAGCCCCGTAATCCATCAAGGCATTATGCCAGTCTCGGCTTTGTCCGGAAGGAAGCACCGCGTCAGCAATCCGTTGCAATTCAAACGCCGAAATATCTTTAGGCAACCCGAATTCATGGATAATAATTCTGCGAATATTGGTGTCGACCGCTGCCATGTCAAGATTATCTGCAAATACAGGAATAGAACGACAGGTGTACTCCCCTATGCCAGGAAGCTTTTTCAGGAGTTCGGGCTGTGATGGGACGATTCCTCCATAACACTCTGCAATGATGGAAGCACACCGATGCAGGCGCACTGCCCTTGAGTTGTAACCCAACCCACTCCAAAAAGAGAGTACCTCTCTGAGCGGAGCTGATGCCAGATGAAGTGAATCGGGAAAATGGTCCAACCATGCATTAAACCTTGGAACCACTCTTTCGGCTTGCGTCTGCTGTAACATGATTTCGCTTATCAGAACAGCATATCGATCAGTCGTCTCACGCCAAGGAAAACTTCTGCGGTTCAGCCGGTAAAAATCAAAAATCTTTTGACGAAAGAGCTCTGTTTCATGAGTATTCACAGCTTTTGTCCCCCATGAGTAATGAGCTTCATATTACAGGACATAATAAACAAAGAAGGCGCAATCTCTCCTATTGCGACTTCACGAAGGAATACAGAAAAACCCGGCTGTGAATTAATGGAAGCCGGGTTTTCCAAAAAAATCAGATCTTCTCAACTATCTTGCGTTCCTTGACTTTCAAGGCTGCCTTGCCGGTACGTTTGCGCAAGTAGAAAAGTTTTGCCCTTCTGGCCTTGCCGTGTTTCACAACTGTAACACTTTCAATGTTTGGTGAGTTGACCGGAATGATCCTCTCAACACCGACACCATGAGAAATTTTACGAACAGTGATGGTCTTGTTCCCACCGGCTCCCCTGTCGCTGATAACAACACCCTCGAAAGCCTGAAGCCTCTCCTTTTCACCCTCAATAACCTTCAACTGAATCTTGACGGTATCACCTGGCCGGATTTCTGGAAAATCGGTAACAGCCTGGGTTGCTTCAACTAACTTGATTAACTGATCCATGACAACAACTTATTTACGTTATTTTTTCTTATATCCTTCTAATTCAACTCAATCAAGCAGATCCGGCCTCCGTTGTCTTGTTCGTTCAAGAGCATTTTCATGACGCCACTGCTCAATCTTTCCATGATTACCCGTCAAGAGCACTTCGGGAACCTTCATCCCCCTGAATTCTGCTGGCCGAGTGTAATAGACAGAGTCAAGGATCCCTGCCTGAAAAGAATCGGTCAAAGCCGATTCACTATCGCCAAGAACACCTGGTATAACCCTGATAAGCGCATCCATAAGAAGGAGTGCAGGTATCTCTCCCCCTGAAACAACAACATCGCCAATGGAAATCTCCATGGTAACCAGATTCTGCCTGATCCGTTCATCAATGGCCTTGTAATGCCCACAGAGAATAATCAAATTACGCATCATCGAAAGCCTGTTTGCCATAGACTGCTCAAACAACATTCCATCCGGCGAAAGAAAAATCACCGCATCGTACACTCTTTCTGCCTGCAACGCTTCTATACAGGAAAAGACTGGCTCTGGACGGAGAACCATACCAGCACCACCACCAAAAGGCGAATCATCGACCTGTTTATACCTGCCCAATCCGTAATCATGCAAGTTGTGAATGTAAATTTCCGCATGGTTTTTTTTTCGTGAAATGCTTAACAGTCCATTGTTGAGCGGAGAATCAAAAAAACCTGGAATGACGGAAATAACATCAATCCTTATTGCATCCATGGGCGGAGGTACAACTATTTATAGAAATTCATCAAATCTTGGTATGATAATATACTTTTCACCAAGATTGAACTCTTCAACAAACTCATCTATGGCTGGCAGTAGAATCTTTTTACCGTCGACCTGAACCTCGTATACTTCATGTGCAGGCATCCTGATGACATTGGTAAGAATGCCGACCTCCCTTCGATGGCGATCCAAAACCTTCATTCCAATAATCTCATGAAGATAGGCGCGATTGTCCGGCTGTGGCAAAAGCTGATCTTCTTCAACAAACAATTGCCAACCTGTAAAAGCTTCAGCTTTTTCTATATTATCAATCCCTTCAAAGAACAACCATGCAAATCCTCCGGCAAGAGCAGCTTTTTTTACCTTTAATCGCTCAACCGAATCGACAGACTTTCCAGCATAATACTCATGGCGAGAAAGAAAACTTTCAGGGAAATCCGTAATAATCTCCACTTTTACCTCACCCTTCAACCCTTTTGGCTTGAGAATGATCCCTGTCAAATAGAGCTCCACCCTGACCTCACCATAAAAGATGATTACGCCTCTCCACCAGTAGCGGCTTTTGCTTCTGCCTCTTTTTTAGCGCTTCGGCGATGGGACTTCAGTGCAAGTCTTTTCTGACGCCTTACATTCTGGTGCTCCTGCCACTTTTCCATCTCTGCTGAAATTTCCGCCTCGCTGCGCCCCATACTTTTGAGCCTCAGTTCGTACAGTAATCCAGTTGTACGAATGAGACTGTTCACGGTTGCTGTTGGCTGTGCGCCAGTCTGCATCCAGTAAACAATACGGTCTTTTTTTATAGTGACAGAATGCGGTTTGGCCGTCGGCTGATAATGGCCGACAACTTCAAGAAATTTGCCGTCCCTTGGTGAGCGCGCATCAGCGACGACAATCTGGTATACCGGCAATTTTTTTCTTCCTGCTCTTTTAAGTCTGATCTTTACCAAGGCTAAAATATTTTAGTTAATGTTTACTTTTAACAGTGAATACAATCTATCGTTTTAAAAACTTTTCAAGTGCAAGATTCTGCGAAGTAATTTTTCTGCCGGACTGTGACAGTTTTGATACC
>CAIYWF010000131.1 GCA_903929845.1 uncultured Chlorobiaceae bacterium
AACCCGTGATGAAATTCCCTGGCGTCGTCCGATTGCCTCACTGAACTATTTATTGACCTCGCATGTCTGGCGACAGGATCACAACGGTTTTTCCCATCAGGATCCAGGATTTATCGATCATGTCGTCAACAAAAAAGCAGGGGTCATCCGCGTCTATTTACCGCCTGATGCCAACACGCTGCTTGCCGTAACCGATCACTGCCTGCGTTCGCGTAACTATATCAACGTTATTGTAGCCGGTAAACAGCCGGAATGGCAGTGGCTTGATATGGACGCAGCAGTAAAGCACTGCTCTAATGGAATCGGAATATGGGAGTGGGCATCAAATGACACGGGCAAAGGTGACCCGGATGTCGTTATGGCCTGCGCAGGAGATGTTCCAACGCTTGAAATCCTTGCGGCGGTAGATATTTTAAGAGATAAAATTCCAGACCTTAAAATTCGTGTGGTCAATGTGGTCGATCTTATGACTCTTCAGCCCCCGGAAGAACATCCGCATGGCCTGAAAGAGCAGGATTTCGATGATATCTTCACGACTGACAAGCCGATAATTTTTGCCTACCACGGCTATCCATGGCTTATACATCGACTGACCTACCGACGTATCAACCATAACAATCTGCATGTTCGTGGATACAAAGAAGAAGGAACGACCACCACTCCGTTTGATATGGTGGTTATGAACGACCTTGACCGTTTCCATCTTGTCGTTGATGTGATAGATCGAGTCCCGCAGCTCAGGCAGCGTGCCGCGTATGTGAAACAGTATGTACAAGACCGCCTGATAGCCCATAAGGAGTATATCCGTACTTATGGCGAGGATATGCCCGAAATTCGGAACTGGAAGTGGAAACAGGTACCATAAACAAAAGAGGGAGGGGGCCTATTTCTTATCTACCAGAATGTTGCCCTCCGGGGCTTGAAAACATGTATTTTTGAACAGAACGGACAACAAGCCCTGGCACCTCAATAAGTTCCAACATCAATGCGCGACTCATGGGCAATGTGCTTCAGGCGCGCAGAGTAGGCCGCTAAATGTTGTTCGCGTTCATCATTAGTCATGCGGGCAGGTCCGTACACAATCTGTGGCGCCAAGATGTCGAAACCGACAAACTCCAATATACCCCGCTGTATCGGGCGCAGAAGTCCGGAAATGTCTCCGTTAAACCCGCCTTGCCGAAAGGCTTCTGCCGGTCCACCTGTCGTCAGGCTTAGTAACGCCTTCTTGCCGCGAAAAACACCAGTTTCATAGTAATGGCCATTGCCATAAACGCGGCCCATAGCAAAAACGCGATCAACCCATCCCTTTATAACCGATGGCAACCCAAACCACCATAGCGGAAATTGCCAAATCATCAGGTCGCACCACTCAATCTTCTCAATCTCGGCTTCAATCTCTTCCGAAAAACCACTTGCTACGGTGGCGTGCATTTCTTCGATTTGTTGTTTGAAGAAATCCTGATTTTTGACTGTAGAAAAGTTTTTTCGGCTGGAAACGGGGTCGAAGCGCATTTCATGCAAATCGGAAGTTCTCACCTCATGGCCCGCATTGGCCAGCGCCTCGCAAGCAGTGCGGAACATCGCACCATTAAAACTCTGTGGTTCGGGATGCCAATAAACGATCAATATTTTCATAAAGTTATTCGAAAAAAATGAGTTCGTTTTCTTGTGAGTAAAAAAATCGATGACTACCTTATTCGCTGGCATATATTGCTATTGAATATAACCTGATTCGCAACCAATGCCATAAGTAATGTATTTTTGGTCGCTTCAGGAAGTGGAATTTAAGGTTTAAAATCCCAATTCTGAGTTTTCCCCCCTTACATCGATTATATTGAGCATTTGTTTCAATGGCCAAGAAAATAGTTTAACCCTATGATTGAAGAATTCGAAGTGAAAGGACCTCACGAAGAAGCCTTGGAAGGTGAAGGAGCAAGCCGAGGATTCAATAACCGACTTGCGGTTCTGACTGCGATTATGGCTACTCTTGGAGCCCTGCTTTCCTACGAAGCCAGCCTTTCATTGGGAGAAGCTATTATTTGGAAAAACGAAGCGTCTATAAAAAAAACCGAAGCGTCGGATCAGTGGAATTTTTATCAAGCAAAAAGTAATAAGCAGCACCTGTCAGAACTTGCTGCTAAGTTGACAAAAGGCAAAGATCGAGAAGACAGTAACAAAAATGTCCTGAAATACAGCTCAGAAAAAATTCAGATCCAGAAAAAGGCTGAAGATGTTGACAAAATGGCCTACGATGCAGATGTGCGTTCTGAAAAGTTTATGCAAGCACATCATCGTTGGGCTACGGGAATGACAACGATGCAGATTGCTATTTCACTCACCGCAATGGCCCTTCTTACGCGTCGCAGATGGCTGGTTTATGCAAGTTTGACTTGTGCAGTTTGTGGCGTTTATTTCGGACTGATTGCCTGGTTTGGATTATAATAATTTCAAACATTTCAGAACTGAATCCGGAAATAAGAGAGTGTAACGAAATGTGCGTATAGGTGACGTTATCAGAGTGTGCGAGTCTGTTGGTGTTGATGGGTTTAATTGGTACAATAAAGAGTATAATGTCGTTATTCCGATTGACGTAATGTGAAAAATGAAGTTATCTGTTACAAAAAAAAGGTGATTCCATGACTATGCAATCTGTTACACTTGATATCCCCGAATAGGTATTGTTTTTAAGAAATATTGGTGGATGAATTCAAAACCAGGCGATGCGCCTCAGAATAAAGGCTTGATATGAAATTAAAAATTATTGTACACCCAGCAGAAGAGGGTGGCTTTTGGGCCGAAGGGCCTGCAATTCAGGGTTGCGCCACTCAAGGTGAGACGATGGAGGAACTTCTGGTGAACCTTCACGATGCTGTAGATGCCTGCCTTTCTGTTGATTTGGAAACCATCGAAATTTCAGAACATGACAAAGTTTTAGAACTTGTACTGTGAAATCTATTTCAGGAAAACACTTTGCGAGGCTTCTTGAAAAGAAGGGTTGGCGTTTGGTAAGGACAAGCCTGTTTTGTTCGTATTCAGTCATTGAACAAGGAGAAAACAACTGGATATTGTGGAAATAAAGAACATGAGCACTGCGGAGCGATTACAGGTCATGGAAGTGCTTTGGGATAGTTTTCGCTTTGAGAATGAGAAAATCGAAACTCCTGAATGGCATGAGAATATACTTCAGGAAAGAAAAGAGAAAATTGCATCTGGAAATGCAAAATTTATCTCACTTTCGGAGCTTAATAAGAGTCGTCCATAATGAAAAAAGAGGAGTAGAGAAAACATGGCCAATAAAGAAACAGCAAAGCAAGTGATTGATTCTTTGCCGAATGATGTTTCAATGGATGAAATCATTCATGCCCTTTATGTGAATATCAAGTTTTCAAATGGGGAACAAGAGATCCGGGAAGGCAAGGGAATATCTCAGGTCGATGCAAGGAAGAAATTGGAAAAATGGCTGAATTGAAAGTGATATGGGCTCCATCTGCATTGGATGATGTTGAGTCGATAGCGGAGTATATTGCAAGAGATTCAGTTGAGATGGCCTCCATTTTTGTCGGTAGAATATTTGATGCAACAGAACATTTACAGAAATTCCCTTTCTCTGTCAGGGTAATTCCTGAAATAATGGATTCTGACCGTCGCGAAATCATATACGGTGCTTATCGCATTATGTATCGTATCGAACATGAGGAAGTGTGGATTACAGGGGTTATGCATGGTGCGCGTGATTGGAAGACAGAGTAACTCACAAGTTATTCGACCAATAGACGACATTGTGAAGAAGGAAAATCTTGTCAGTAAGACCATCAAACGTGCCAAAGAATATGCTGTTTGGAGGGAGTTTCCGTCGCAGGAAATACTTTAGGAGGAGCACTTTACGTGTGCACGCTTATCGCCACGAAAGCGGAGTTCCATGCGCCAGTTGCTTCTCGACTGCTTCATCTTCGATTGGAGCCAGGTTTCACCAGCCATTTTCGGCTCCCTGTTTCAGAGCGTCATGGACAAAAGCAGTCAAGCAAAACCAGCGCCAAAAAGCTGCTGGCCTTTCACGATAAAATTGCCTCCATGCGCATTTTCGATCCCGCCTGAGGTTGTGGCAACTTTTTGGTGATTACCTACTGTGAAATCCGCCTGCTCGAAATTGAAATGTTGCGCCAATACCTCACCCTCACACCAGTACGCTACAGGGCAGGCAAAACCCAGATCGAAACCGACGTCAGCGCCATTTCAAACCTGCGTCCACCTGTCACTTGAGCACTCCCCGAATATTTTCTGCGACAACGCCATCTGTCTTGATTGGGAAACGCCCTTGATGTTGATGCGTTTAATTTAGAACCCAGAAAGAACCTTCAGCTCCAATGTCACGCAGTAATGTGCCGACCTGATCAGCCACCCCAACGTTTGCCAGTTCTCTGTTCCCCAACCTGAAAAAGTACCCATTGTCATCCGATAACAGAAAATATCTCAAACTCTTACCTATATTATCACTTGTATTTCCCGGTACGATCCAGTGACGACCTCTTTTTTTGGGTATGGAGTTCTCAAGTGTTCTTTCCGCTGAATGTGAGGAGAAAAAAACGGGGAAAGGCAGGGTATAAAAAAGAAACGCTCCCAACCATGTTGAGAGCGTCGGACCGGAAATGCTATCTCTGGTGATGCTGTACCCTCATTATAAGCATTTTTTTTCAAGGTATCGAGCAGAGAAATATGACAGTTAAACCACCATTCAGTCGAAGAATTGTGAGTTCCCAATGGGTACAGGACGATTTCCCGGATTCTGCACGCACAGCACTTTTACACCTCCTGCATGATCTGGTTGACCGAAGGTATGTCAAGGGATGGATTGAGATTGATAGAGAAATACGTTGGATTGCAAGGGAAGACCCGCAGATATATGACCAACAAATAGTTGAATCTTCCCGGAATGCCCGCCTTTCTGCGGAACAACTGTTGAGAACTTTAAAGTGGCAAACTATTTTTGACTTTTGTGAACGTCTGCAATCTCGTTTGGCAGTCTCAATTGACGATTGGAATGGACATGTAGAAATTGACCGTGGAGAAGCGCAGTTATACATTGGTGATGAACTGCAACGAATCTTCCTCGAAGAAAACCTGGCATTTTCTTTCGATCATGAGCAAGGTGAAATTCAGCGCAGAGGAAGAGGGCATACGTTACAGCAGATCGCAAAAGCAGAGCCAACGCTTGGTGACCCACGTCTGGATAACGCACGTGAGCACTTCACAAAAGCAATGCAGTATTTTAGCAATCGTACCAGACCTGATTATGAAAATACGGTGAAAGAAGCCGTTTGTGCGGTTGAAGCGGCTGCAAGAAATCTTTTCCCTCACGTAAAAGCAAAAACCTTGGGGGAGGTCATCAAGCAAATTCAGGGCTCTGGTGAAGGTCAATTACCAAAACCTCTCGCTGATTCAATATCGGGTCTTTACGCTTATCGAAATGCGGGCGATGGAGTGAGTCATGGTGGCGCAGATGGAGGAAAAGCAACTCCGGCAATTGCCGAATATGCAATGGCTGTGGCGGCATCACAAATAATTTTACTCCATGAAATTGCTTCTCTGCCGAAAGCAGACGTTCCATTCTGATGGATGATTGACAAGTAACAATATTCCAATTCCCTGGCACAATGAAACTCACCGACAACGAAAAGCGGGAAATCATCAGCTACCTTGAAGCTGAAAAACCGCTCCCCGATAAATACCGTTTTCTCCTTTTTGACGACAAACGCGAAGTTGAACTGATCTGGAACGGCAAAACCAGTGAGGTCAGTACCATTGTCCTGCCCTTTCAGGTCATAGAGCAGGTAGATGAACCACGGGCAGAAAAGCCGGAGGATACCGCCTCCCAATTTGGACTCTTCGATTTCAGGGGAAGGCAGAAAGCAGGATGGACAAACAAGCTCATCTGGGGCGACAATAAGCTCATTCTCTCGTCCCTGAAAAACGGCCCCATCCGTGAGGAGATAGAGAAGCAGGGAGGCATCAAGCTCATCTACATCGACCCACCCTTTGACGTTGGCGCAGACTTTTCAATGGATATCGAAATTGGTGACGACACCTTCACCAAAAGGCCGGGCGTGCTCGAAGAGCTGGCTTACCGTGATACGTGGGGAAAAGGGGCGGATAGTTTTATTGCCATGATCTATGAACGGCTGGTGCTGATGCGGGATTTACTGGCTGATGACGGGAGCATTTATGTGCATTGTGACTGGCGCCTGAATTCCATCATTCGTCTTGTTCTTGATGAAGTGTTTGGGCGTGATAATTTTCTCAACGAGATCATTTGGCATTATCGTAAATGGTCTTTACCAGTCAAATTTTTCCAAAAAAACCATGATTCAATTTTTTATTACTCAAAAAGCTACAAGAATTTAGGTAGGTTTTTTGATGTTGTGGAATTTCAAGAGCAGTCAGAGGGAACGTTGAAAAGATGGAAAGGGAAAAAACAGCAAGCCATTTTTAATGATAACGGTGAGAGAGTCGCAACAAATCTTGACGAAGAATCAACAGGTTCTCCTCTTTCAGATGTATGGGATATTTCAATAATAAATCCCGCAGCTCAAGAAAGATTAGGGTATCCAACTCAAAAGCCAGAGAAATTAATTGAAAGAGTAATAAACCACTGTACAAAAGAAGGCGATCTTGTTGCTGACTTCTTTTGTGGTTCCGGCACAACACTCTCCGTAGCCGAAAAGCTTGGCCGGAAGTGGATTGGCTCTGACCTTGGCAAGTTTGCCATCCACACCACACGGAAACGTCTGATCGGCGTTCAGCGGCAACTGAAAACCGATGGCAAGGACTACCGCGCCTTTGAAATCCTCAACCTTGGAAAATACGAGCGGGTGCACTACATCGGGGTGAATGTCAACCTGCGTGAAGAGGAGCGGCAAAAACAACTGGAGCAGAAAGAGCGGGATTTTATTGCCCTCATCCTGCGGGCATACCGGGCAGAGGCAATTGAAAACTTCCGCTGCTTTCAGGGCAAAAAAGCCGGTCGTCTGGTTGCTGTTGGGCCGGTCAACCTGCCGGTAACGAGGCTTTTTGCTGAAGAGATCATTCTGGAGTGCCGCGAAAAGCGCATCTCCCGCGTTGATATTCTCGCCTTCGAGTTTGAAATGGGGCTTTTCCCCAACATTCAGGAGGAGGCCAAATCAAAGGGTATCGACCTTATTCTGAAGTACATCCCCCGTGAGGTCTTCGACAAACGCGCTATCGAAAAGAACCAAGTGGTCTTTCACGATGTCTCCTTCATTGAAATCAAGCCGCTGGTCAAGAAGGGAACTGTTGCCGTTGAGCTGACTGACTTTTCAGTCTTCTATTCACAAGACACCGTTGGTCATGCTGCGGCCTCAATCGGGAATGGCAAAAACTCCATCGTGGTGGAACAGGGTCAGATCATCAAGGTACTGAAAGACAACGATGGCATCGTCACCCGTGAAGTGCTCACCAAAAGCTGGACCGACTGGATCGACTACTGGAGCGTCGATTTCGACTTTGAAAACAAGCGGGAAATCGTGCGAGTAAAAAATGAGGCCTCCGGCGAGATTGAAGAGATCTGGACCGGTGACTTCATCTTTGAAAACGAATGGCAGAGCTTCCGCACCAAAAAGGATCGGAAACTTGAGCTGGTCACCCCCTACTACGAATGCAAACCGGGCAGATACAAAATAGCCGTAAAGGTGGTCGATATCTTCGGCAACGACACCATGAAAATCATTGAAGTAACCGTGGGGGGCAAATAAATGGCCATTCATCCCCAATTCCCCTCATCACCCTACGAGCCGCTGAAGCCTGAACACCGCTGGTTTCCGGCTGATGAAGCCCTCCGTGATGCAAGCTACGAAAAGCTCATTCCGCCTCTCGTGCATAAAATCCGCAGTGAGGTCAAGGCGTGGCGTGATAATGAGTACGAAGGCGCGACGGCCACCAGCAAAGCGCTGCTTGCATGGTGGTTTGACACCGAGCATATCATCCCAAAAGCCGATGGAATCCTTGAACCGTTCAGGTATTACTTCGCCCAGCGCGAAGCGGTTGAAACCATTATCTACCTCTACGAAGTCGCCGGGGTAAAAGATAAATACGATCTCATCCGCTACGACGCCTCAGGGGCCGTTTCAACCGGAATGTTCGATGAAGAGTGGCTCCGCCTCATTATCAAAATGGCAACCGGCAGCGGCAAAACCAAGGTGATGAGCCTCATCATTGCTTGGTGCTTTTTCCACAAGCAGTATGAGCCTTACTCTCTGCTTTCCACCAACTTTCTGGTCATTGCCCCCAACATCATTGTGCTCGACCGGCTGCGTGCCGATTTTGACGGCCTGAAAATCTTTTTTAACGACCCCATCCTGCCCGATAATGGCTACGAAGGGCAGAACTGGCAGGACGATTTTCAGCTTACCCTGCACATTCAGGACAACGTCTCCATTGTCCGCAAAACCGGCAACTTCTTTCTGACCAACATTCACCGCATCTATACCGGTAAAGACGTTGAGCCCGGCTTTGACGACGACAACCTCGAAGACTACTTCCTCGGCACACGGCCAGTCGGCAAAACCAACGACTCAAAAGTTGACCTTGGCATGATTGTCCGTGAAATCGATGAGCTGGTGGTCATCAACGACGAAGCGCACCACGTGCACGACAGCCGCCTCGCATGGTTCAAATCCATTCAGGATATCCATAACCGCCTCAAGCAGAAAGATCACTTCCTTTCGCTCCAGATTGATGTAACCGCAACCCCGAAGCACACCAACGGCAGCATCTTTGTCCAGACCGTCTCCGACTACCCGCTTGTCGAAGCCATCACCCAGAACGTGGTAAAGCATCCGGTGCTCCCCGATAGCGCCAGCCGGGCAAAGCTCTCCGAACGTACCAGCTCAAAGTTCACCGAACGCTATGCCGACTATATTGCCCTCGGCGTTGAAGAGTGGCGCAAAGCCTACGCCGAGTACGAAAAACTTGGCAAAAAAACCGTGCTCTTTATCATGACCGACGACACCAAAAACGGTGACGACGTTGGCCTCTACCTGAAAAACAGCTATCCAGAATTTGCCAATGAAGGTGCAGTTCTGGTCATCCACACCAACAAGAACGGCGAAATCTCTGAATCCGACGCAAAAAAGAGCAAGGAAGAGCTTGACGCATTACGCAAAGCCGCCAATGAGATCGACAGTTGGGAAAGCCCCGTCAAAGTCATTGTCTCTGTCCTGATGCTCAAAGAGGGCTGGGATGTCCGCAATGTCACCACCATTGTCGGCCTGCGTGCCTACGCTGCCAAAAGCAACATTCTGCCCGAACAAACCCTCGGCAGGGGACTGCGCCGCATCTTTCCCGGAAGCGACAGTACAGAATATCTCAGCATTGTCGGTACCGATGCCTTCATGGACTTTGTCGAATCCATCCAGAACGAAGGCGTCACCCTTGAACGCAAACCGATGGGCGAAGGCTCAGGGCCAAAAGCGCCCATCATCATTGAGATTGACGACGAAAACAAAAAGAAAGACCTCGACAAACTCGATATCGAAATACCCGTACTCACGCCGCGCATCTACCGCGAGTACAAAAACCTTGACGAACTGAACCCTGCACTCTTCGGCAATGCCAAAATGCCCTACTTGCTCTTTCTCGAAGAAGAGCAGCGGGCAATCGTCTTCAGGGATATCACCACCCACGAAATCAAACACACCACCTACCTCGACAACATATCGGTCACCGATTACCGCAGCGTTATCGGCTACTTTACACGAGAGATCCAGGGCGACCTCCGGCTCATCAGCGGCTACGACGTTCTCTACGGCAAAGTTAAAGAATTTATCAGCCGTTACCTCTTCAACCAACCGGTAGAGATCGAAAACCTCAACACCCTGCGTAACCTCTCCGAGGTAGAAGCCACCAGAACCATCATCGAAACCTTCAAACAAAAGATCAACCAGCTCACCATCCGCGACAAAGGCAGCGCCGAAATCCGGGACTACATCAAACTCCGCCAGACCCGCCCCTTCGTCGTCAAAGAGCAGGGCTACCTCATACCACAACGCAGCATTTTCAACAAAATCATCGGCGACAGCCACCTCGAACTCCGCTTTGCCGCATTCCTTGAGCAATGCCCGGACGTCATCACCTACGCCAAAAACTACCTTGCCGTCCACTTCAGCCTCGACTACATCAAAGCCGACGGCAACATCGCCAACTACTACCCCGACTTCATCGTCAAAACCAGCCCAAACCAACTCTGGATCATCGAAACAAAAGGCCTCGAAGACCTCGACGTCCCCCTCAAAATGGAACGCCTCAAACAATGGTGCCACGACATCAATGCTGCCCAGCAAAACCACCACTTCGATTATGTCTTTGTGGATGAAGCTGATTTTGAAAGTTACAAGCCGGATTTATTTGCCGGGTTGGTGACAATGTTCAGGAAGTATAAAGATGGTGTATATGGCTGAATTTCTGCCTGCCATATAAACTGATTAGACTTTATTCATAATTTATTGGCTTTAAATGTTAAAAGTTCTGCATAAATATAACTTTTATTGGAAATGATTATTTATAAGTATAGATCACTGTCTTCGTGTATTGAAATTGGTTATGTCATCGATTGCTTGAAAAAAGGTGAATTTTGGTTTTCAAAATTTCATGAGCAAAATGATCCAATGGAAGGCGTTTTTTGGTATTACCCAGGTAAAATAGATCCAAAATTAATAAATGAAGCTAAAAGCCGATACATTATATGCTCATTTAGTTTATCTGATAACAATATGACTCTTTGGTCATATTATGCAAATGGATTTCGAGGAATATGTATTGGCGTGAAGCCGGGTATTTCATTTCTCCCTGAAGAAATTGTGAATATAAAATATGTTAAAAAAGATGATTTTATTGATGATGTAAAAATTGTTAATCCTGCGAGTATAGCATTAAGTCTTATAACAAGAAAATTAAAGTCATGGAGGTCAGAAAAAGAGGTTCGGCTATTGCGGAGACAAAATACATCAGATAACATAAAAGTCGGTGAGATAAAATCATTGCTTTTAGGACGAAATGTAAGTCTTGAAAATGTTAACTATATTGTTGATGCTATAAAAGTTACAGATCTGGTTGATGGTGCAAGTGGTAATTTTAATATTGAGGTAAAAATTGTAGCACCAAATGTTACAAGTGATGAATATTCATCGACTGAATGCCATAAGATTTTAAGTATTAAAGAACTTATCCGCGATTACCAGGAATATCATAAATGGCGAGACAATTTTTCTGGGACGGTTTTTTGATGGCATATCAACACCTTATTTTTTGATATCTAAATCGAAAAAAAATCCAGTAAACGCCCTTATATAGTTTCTGTTTAATCTCTCAAGGTTGAATTCCCCGCCACTTGCGGTGAAAGTTTGCTGAATTCTTCTATAAACAGATACTCCGCTGCTTGCGGCGGGGAGCTTCATTTAAATCAATAACTACTTGATAAAATTGTTGATTTATTTTTGATGCTCTGTGCATTAGTTTAATATTGTTATTAGTTGCGTATATTATATTTTGTTTTAACATAAATACCATGCCATGCCAATTAATGTAAAGATAAAAGGACAAGCAGATACAGACGAATACAAGGCGGCTCAAGAACTTAAATTAATGATAGAAAAGCATATATCAGAAGAAATTGACGGTTATGAAAATATTAATGGTGAGATTGCCATTATTTCTAATGTTACATTATTTGGACAGGAAGTAAAAGATGTCGATATAGTTGTGTTCGGAAAAATGGAAAAAGGCTTTAAGATGCAATTAAAATTCAGACCGAAAAATCAGACAGAATATGTTAATAAGAATATATATTTTTCAAATTTCTGTTTCGTAATTGAACTAAAGAAGCATTCCTTGAAAGATATTAATATCGGCACAATGAATAATATTCTTGTGACTTATAATGGTAAAAAACATGATGTAACTTATCAGAGTGAAAGACAAAAATACTCACTTGTCAGATATTTAAAAAATATTGATGAAGTAAAAAAGACGGTTTGGGTCTCAAATTTTATTTGGCTCAAAAATGTAACATCTGAAGAGTTGCTAAAACTTACAAAAAAGAATGAACACAATTTATTGCCCAGTCAATTTGGGTTAAAGTGGCTGTTTATGTTATTACTATCTCAAAGTAAACCATTTGAACATACTTTTAATCAACATCCATATTTTGGATCACAATCTTGGAGATTAAATGATATTGAATTTTCTTCTCTCGAAAAAGCATTTGAATTATTTGAAAATGTAAAAAAGAATGTGGGCAGTATATCAAGAACACATTTTGAAAGAATGTCAAAAAAAATTCTCAAGGAACAAAAGTTTGCGGAGGCAATTCTTGATACTTCAGACAAAGCAGGGAAATTTGTGATTATTCAGGGTAAGGCTGGGACAGGTAAGACTGTAAAGCTTTTAAATATTGCGTGCGATTTATGTTTAAATTATCAAAAACGCTGCTTGATACTTACTTACAACTTCACGCTTGTCGCTGATATACGAAGAACTTTAACTTTTGCTCATATTCCTGATGGGGTTGGAAAGGAAAGTGTCCGAATAATGACACTATTTAAATTTTTTATTGATTTGTTCGAGGCTTTCGGGATATACACAGATGATGATGTATTGGATGATAAAAAGTTTTTTGATAATTACGAATCTTATTGCAAAGAGCTTGCTGAATTTATCGAGGAGAATAAGCAAGTAGATGATGATATTGAGAGTATTATGAAAAAAAATCATCATTTAATCAATTGGGATTACATTATGATTGATGAGGCTCAAGATTGGAGCCCGTTTGAAGTTAATATATTATATTCAATCTTTGGACCATCAAAAATTGTTATTGCTCAGGCGCCTGATCAAAAGGTTAGAGCATCTAATAGCCCGAAATGGGTAAAGCCAAAATGGAAAATTGATCAAGAATTTGTTCAAACAAATGAAAAAATATCATTTAGACAAAAGGCTAATCTTGTAAGCTTTGTGAATAAGTTTGCCGAAAAATTTAATATTTCTTGGGAGTTAAAGCCCAACGCTGAATTTGTTGGTGGTAAAGTAATAATTACTACAAAATATAATAATGAATTGCATAAAGAGTTATATTCTGAGTGTTTGAAAAATGGGAATAAGGCTTATGAAATGCTTTTTTTAGTCGCACCATCAAAAATTGTTAATGACGGAGTAAAGATAATAACCTTTAAAAGAAATGAAAAAGATGAAAATAGTATCAGAAAGGAAATTAAACAAAAACATTGTAGTTTGATTGATGAGTTTGATGGCGTTATAGATTTTTGGGATGGTACAAATAAAGAATTAAGAAAAGATTACCCCATTAAAGTCGATCAACATCGGTTAATTCAATATGAATCGTGTCGAGGTCTTGAAGGATGGACCGTTGTGTGTATTGAAATTGATGAACTAGTAAACTATCTTTCAAATAAGTATAAAGAGGATGTTGATGATCTTGAATTAGAACTCTCATCACCGGATGAAAAAAAGAATAGATATGTATATATGTGGTCACTTATACCATTAACTAGAGCAATAGATACATTGGTAATTACAATTAAGGATTTGAATAGTCCTATTGCGAAAAAACTTTATGAGTTGTATACTGAAAATACAGATTATATTGAATGGAGGTCTTGAAAAAGAAAAAATGATGGATGGTATTCCTTATAGCGATTATCTCATTTTTGTCGATGAAAGTGGTGACCACGGTCTTGTTTCGCTGGATAAAGAGTTTCCCGTATTTGCGCTGGTGTTTTGCATCATCAGCAAGCACGAATATCTGAACTATCTTGTGCCGACCGTTCAAAAGTTGAAACTTGATGTATGGGGTCACGACCAAGTGATACTGCATGAACGCGATATCCGAAAAGAAAGTGGCATATTCGCAACGCTGAGAACGAACAGAGCTTTGCGAGAGGAGTTTTTGGAAAGGCTTACTCAAATCATTGCTGATGCACCCATACAGCTTATCACGTCGATCATTGACAAGCCAAAGCTCTTGATTAAGTACGCCAATCCCATCAACCCCTACGAGTTGGCATTACGTTTCTGTATGGAAAGGGTTTTGACCCACTTGAGCAGTCAGGGTGAAACAGGGAAGCGATTACATGTACTTCTCGAAGCACGAGGAAAAATTGAAGATGCCCAGCTTGAACTTGAGTTCCGGCGTATCTGTGCCAACCAGTGCGACTGGTATTACAAAGCGATGGATTTCCAGAAAATGAAGTTCGAACCTGTTTTTGTACCTAAAGCAAGCAACTCAACCGGCCTGCAGATAGCTGACCTCGTTGCAAGGCCACTGGCACTTCAGTACCTGCGACCCACTCAATCCAACAGAACCTACGAAATCCTCAAAAGCAAAGAGCTGAACAGAAAAATTTTCCCATAAAAACAAAAAGGCCCCGGAAATAGTCCAAAGCCCCATTGTCGACCGGGAAAAGCCCAATCCTTTGATTTAAATTTACCTGAAAAACGCTTGTTTTGCAATTTTTTTTATAAAAACGTATACAAGCATCATAAAGACATCGTAGCAACTTGCAGTAATGGGTTTGTTTACTACCGAATAACAGCTTATCACCTGAATGAACCGGGAGGAAAAAAGCAGATTCAAAAAAAGAAAAAGGGAAAGTTGGCAGAAGTATATTAAAACCGCAAGGCTCGGTGCATATCTTGATGCATCAAGCCTCGAAACTCCTTCCTCCTATCGTGGTAGGATGAGCAGTTAAAGGTAAACAAGCAAAAATTGAATTACAATAAGTTTGAAATGAATTGTGGTACATGGAATCATGGGAGGTAAACACGCTTTGACAGAAGGCATTTAACGCTTCCGAGAGAAATAAAGAATAAACAGCCTTGCGCATGAGTCACAATATTCTCCAGCTCAATCCACCGGCAGTGTGGAAACATTTTTACAGCCTGACCCAAATTCCCCGTCCTTCCGGAAAGGAGGAGCAAATCAGGGAGTTTATCTCTG
>CAIYWF010000132.1 GCA_903929845.1 uncultured Chlorobiaceae bacterium
GCAGAAGGTCGTCTTTCCAGAGCCCTGCAGACCGGCAACCATAATAATTGCGGGAAGTTTCTTCGAAGAAAGGTTCAGTGGCTTCTGCTCTCCACCCATCAGATCGGTCAACTCGTCATAAACAATTTTGACGATCATCTGCGCAGGAGAAACGCTTTTGATAACCTGTTCTCCAAGAGATTTCTCCCTGATATCTTCGATTAATTTCTTTGCTACCTTGTAGTTAACATCAGCGCCAAGGAGAGCTCGCTTGATATCGCGCATGGCGAGACCAATATTAATCTCATTGATGGTAGCCTGACCTGCCAGTTTTTTAAAGGTGGCCTCTAATTTATCGCTTAAACTATCGAACATTGCTTTTGGCTTTTTTCAGATAAAGCTTAAAAATGCTTAGCTTTAATTATAACAAAAAATAGCAAAAAATAAAATGATAGAATCATATCTTCACTACTATCAAGGTTTTTGTTGATATTTTTCTATTTATGGCTATACACTACCTTACAATGAAACCAGAGATTATGACCGCCTGCAGCATAAAAAACATTCTGGACTCTTTTCGCAGCAAACGAATTGCGGTGATTGGGGATATCATGCTCGACAAGTATATTTTCGGACACGTTTCTCGAATATCGCCTGAATATCCTGTTCCGGTCGTTGATGTCACCCATGAAGATCACCGGCTTGGAGGAGCTGCTAATGTTGCCCTCAATACACTTTCACTCGGTGCGGAAACCATACTGATTGGTATTACAGGCAACGATAGCAACCGCGATATTCTTCTTGAACTATTCCGTAGTCGAGGACTTGCAACCGAAGGACTGATCGGTGATCCTTCCAGGCCGACGACATGTAAAACAAGAATCCTTTCACAAAATCATCATATAACGAGGGTTGATTTTGAAAGCAGAAAGGAGGTCGACACAGAGATTGAGCAAGCGGTTTTCGACTCCTTTGAAGCTGTTATCGACTCAATTGATGCCGTCGTGCTTGAAGATTACAACAAGGGGCTTCTCAGTACGCATCTTATCAAGCGTATTATTACTTCAGCAAGACAACGGAACACCCCAGTGCTTGTCGACCCGAAACTTCATAATTTTTATGCGTACAAAGGGTGCTCTGTATTTAAACCAAATCTTTCCGAGATGGCCGCATCACTTGGTATTGTGGTGCAAAACAACGATCAAGAGGTTGAAAAGGCCTGTCACTTGCTTAAGAAAAAACTTGAGACTGAAACCATTATCGTGACAAGAAGTGATAAAGGTATGACCATTTATAACGGTTCATTCACTCATATTGCTGCAACCTCACTGGAGGTTGCCGATGTTTCCGGGGCCGGAGACACCGTTATCGGCCTGCTGGCACTCGGCGCGGCTGCAGGAATTGATATTGTAACCAATGCAATTATAGCCAATCTTGCTGCCGGAACAGTCTGTCAGGAGGTGGGAGCAGTTCCTGTCCGACCAGAAAAACTTCTCAAGGCGTATCAGGCTCATCTTCAATGATCGAAAGATACTCTTCAAGCTCTGCTGGCCATGGCGGGTTATATGAAGTATCCGCAAGAAGAGAACTCAAATTGTTCAAAGAGTAAAATGGAACCTCAAATAATCCGGCATTACTCATAGGTGCTGGCACATCCTTGCCTGGATCGAGATGCATCACAAAGATAACACTAACCACTCCATGACCATTTGGAGTAAAAACCCACATTCCCGTTGCATGCTGGACCCTGTGGTACTTAGGATTGTCTGGAATATATTCCGGTTCCTGCTTCATGGTTAGCGCTATGGCATTATCCCCTGCCGAAACAAGTCTGGATCGCATTATCACCTCCCTTTGCTTTAGAGGCCAAGGGGTATTGATTACCTGACGCACCACATACTCTGTATGTTCACTTTTTTCAAGAACATCCATTTCTGCAAGCTGATGAACCCACCGATTAAAGTTTGCCATGTCGTAAAAAAGGCTAAGCAACTTTTTTAAAGAGACCTGCAACTCTATTTCTCCCTTGAAGCCCAAAATTTCAGAACCGCTTACCTTGGAAGAATATATTTTGATCCCTTTGTGTTCGACACGAAACTCCCACTTCCCATTCAGGATTGATGCTACATCCATACTCTCATTGTTTGTTAGTTATTGAGAGACAACCAGAAAATCACTCTGTAATAAATTTTTCGTAATGCTGGATAACATCAGAAGCTGATTGTTTAAACGGCGCATCAACCGGAGTCCTGTACTTTTCCTTTTTGACCATTTCCCGCAAATTGACCATGGTGTGATAGGGCGTATCGATAACCGCAATATTGGCAAGCCAGGAAGGAATCTCTCCACCTGGCTCTATATGAAGGCGAAAAACAACCCTGCACTGGTTCGCTGAAAGAGGAATGATATTCCATGCTCCCTCAAGCTGGGGAACACGAACATATTTGTCGTTTCTGGGAAGATAGTCGGCCAAACACTCAAGTTTGATAAAAATTTCAGATGTTACAGGATCCATGTACCCCTGTGAACATGTTATGATTTCACGGTCAGAAACAGGCCATGGAGCGCTGACAAGCTGATAGACAATCCGCCCGTCATCATCAGACAACTCCTTCAGCAACCGCATCTCTTTTGTTTTCCATACCCATTCTGTAGCAACATCAATATCATATAACAGGCTCAAAACGGCATGTTGCGGAGAATCAATAGTCGCCACGGCAACAAAGGAGAGAAAATCGGAGGATGGAACAGGACAGGTAAATATTTTCAGCCAGTCATTATTAAACCGTAATGTGCAGGCTGCATTATTGATTTTTTCAAGTATAGACATAACAAGAACATTTTAAGGGTTAACAATAATAAATAAAATACCTTATCTCCCGACACTCATCGCTGACTGACCGGAACCTTTTCTGCTATCCTTACTACAGGATCAACACTCCGCACAAAAAACTTTATCTGGCCTTCAGCACCAAAAAGCTGATGAGCAATCCTCAATTTTACAGCTTGTGCAATATATGTCCTGTCACGGATAAAATCAGCTCGATCAAAAACCATCTTTTTTACCTTGCAGGTTTTCATGACAAGAGCTTCAAAACGGCGATCTTCACTATAATCGGCAATAAAATGATCTATTGAACTCTTGTATGCCTGAACCAGGCTGCGAGGATCATCAAGAAGCTTCCGCGCTATATCATCAAAAGAACCGGACCGGTAGAGCTCCTGATAAAAATCAGAGTAAGTCCTGCCATTCACCCAAAAATCAGGAATAATACCACCTGCATCCTTTAGCGCCTCTAACTTCTCCCCCCCCTTCGTTTTGCCTTTGAGTGACATTAACAACACAGGCAGTGAAGAAGTCTTATAGACTGAAACCTCGCTGTTTCTCAGGTACAGTAAACTATCAAAATTTGTAAAGAGTTTCTGGGGCAGAATATTTGTCATCGCATCCTTATAATAATGTTCACGACCAGCAACTCCCTTACGATAGACTCTCTGGATCTGACGGCCAGATGGGGTATAATAACGGGAAACTGTCAGTCGAAGGGCTGAACCGTCTGAAAACGGAAGCTGCCGCTGCACCAGACCTTTGCCAAAAGAGAGTTCACCGACAACAACGGCCCTCTTGTTGTCCTGCAGAGCTCCGGCAAGAATTTCAGATGCCGAAGCACTTCCTTTATCAATAAGCACAATGACCTCCCCGTGTTCATAACCATCGCCAGATTTAGCAATATAACGTTCATTCTCTGTGCCACCCCTGCGGCTTTTTGTATAAACGATCAACTGGCCTTTAGTCAAAAATTCGTCGGCAACCTCAACGGCCTGCTCAAGAAAACCTCCAGGATTTCCACGCAGATCAATCACGAGCCGAGCCATTCTCTGTTGTTTCAAAAGAGCGAGCGAGCGGCGGAACTCAGTGGCTGTTGTCGCAATGAAACGACTCAGTCGAATATATCCTGTACGATGATCCAGCATAAAAGCTGCATCAATACTTGACGTGGATATTTTCCCTCTTGTTACCGTAAAATCTAAAATCTTGCCGCTGAGAGGCCTGAATATTTTCAATCGTACTGTTGTTCCCTGCTTCCCTCTGAGTTTTCTAAGTACCTCCTGCTGAGTAATTCCGACAGAGGAAACAGAATCAATAGAGATGATGCGGTCACCGGGAGCGATCCCTACCGCAGCACTCGGCCCGCCCGAAAGGGAGGTAACAACAAGAAGGGAATCATTAACAACATCAAACTCTACACCTATACCATCAAAATTACCATCGAACTCCGCCTGCGAATAGGAAACCTTTTCCGGCTCGAGGTATACGGTATGAGGATCCAGATACTCTGCCATTCCCTGAATACCAGCGCCAGAAAGACTATCGCCGTTAACATCATCGACATAAAACTCTTTCATCAAGCTATAGGCTTCAAGGATTTTTTTCTGATCATCAAACCTGCCCTCCCTGCTTCCATTAAGCCTGGTTCCGAGAAAAAAACCAAAAGCGAGCACAACAAGCATCATGACAATGGTCAGTATTCGGGACATGTAAGAGTGGGTTAATTACAAGTATAAAAGCTTAAGTGATTAAATCGATGAATCACAGTTTACCTATCGCCGATCAAAATCACAAAAAACATTGTGTAACCACCGATCCATTCTTTTTTCCTGAACAAATAACACCTCAAATAAACA
>CAIYWF010000133.1 GCA_903929845.1 uncultured Chlorobiaceae bacterium
ACCTCTCCACGAGATGCCATCGACGCTGGTATAGGGATGGTTCATCAGCACTTTATGCTTGTCCCGGAACTCTCGGTTACTGAAAACATTATTCTTGGCCTTGAACATACCTGGCTTTTTGGATCTCTTCCCCTTAAATACGCCAAAGCTCGAAACCTGAAAAATTCGGAAGACTACGGGCTGATCGTAGACCCTGACGCTTTGGTTGCAAGCCTCAGCATTGGCGAACAACAACGGGTTGAAATTCTCAAACTGCTGTTCCGTAAGGCCTCCATCATGATTTTTGATGAACCAACCGCAGTGCTCACACCCTCTGAAACGGAGAGGCTTTTTGCTACACTCCGATCGCTCCGCGACAAGAGAAAAACCATCATCCTGATTACCCATAAACTGGACGAGGTGCTGGCTGTAGCCGACACGGTGAGCGTCATGAGAAAAGGGGAAATTGTCGGCACGGTGCCAGCATCCTCTGTGACCAAACCTGAACTTGCCCGGATGATGGTGGGACGCAGTGTGCTGTTACGGGTCACCAATCCTCCGGCCTTGCCTGGAAAAACCGTTCTCAACATCAAGACGCTCAGATTTCGCACACCGAAAGGCGAAGAGAGGCTTCATGACCTCTCCCTGAATGTCAGGGGTGGAGAGATCTACGGGATTGCCGGAGTTGAAGGAAATGGACAGAGCGAATTGTTACAGGCTCTCTGGGGTCTGGCGGCCGAGGGAAGCGTCATCTCCGGTGAAGCAACACTCAAAGGGCATTCGATCATCGGGAAAAAACCGGCAGAGATCGCGCTCATGGGAGTCTCACACACTCCTGAAAACCGTCTCCGACATGCCGTTATCCTTGATTACACCATTGCGGATAATCTGCTGTTCGGCAGGCACCGTGAGCCCGCTTTTCACCAGGGAATAGGGTTTAACAGCCGCACCATCAAAAGCTCTACCGAAGCAATGATTTCGGATTATGATATCAGATGCAGCTCACCAGAACGCCAACACCTTTGCGACCTTTCGGGAGGCAACCAGCAAAAGGTTGTTCTTGCCCGGGAACTCAACCGTCCCGGTATCTCCCTGCTGATCCTTGCTCAACCTACACGCGGAGTTGATATCGGTGCAATTGAGACCATCCATAAAAAGATTATCGAGGCTCGTATAAGCGGCATGGCAATTCTTCTTGTCTCCTCAGAACTTGAAGAGATTATTGCGCTTTCAACGCGTATCGGCTGCCTCTTCAAGGGTTCAATCCGACACGAATTCAGTCAGGAGGAAGTCGCGCTCAAAAGAGAGGCTGAACATGAGTTCGAAAAAGAGATCGGTCTTCATATCACATGAACAACCTGACTACCATGAACTCAAAAAATCTCCGGATTCTTGTACCCCTGCTCTCTCTTCTCTCTGCACTCGCTGTGAGTAGTCTGATTATTGCTCTGGCAGGCCGTGATCCGCTCATGATTTTTCAGAAAATGTTGCACGCAACGCTCGGCAACTCCTACGGAGTCGGGCAGGTGATTTTCAGGATGACAACGCTTGTGCTTGTGGGGCTTGCGGTTGCAATTCCCTTCCAGGTCAGGCTCTTCAACATCGGCGCAGAGGGGCAACTTCTTATGGGTGCTTTCGCCGCTGCAATGACGGGCGCCATGCTTCCTGCTGGCCTCCCCCCCCTTTTTGCAATCTCGCTCTGCACTTTGTCTGCAATGGCCTCAGGAGCTTGCTGGGCGCTGCTGGCAGGGGTACTCAAGGTACGCTTTGGAGTGAATGAGGTCATCGCAACCATCATGCTGAATTTCATTGCCCAGGGCATTACCGGATATCTGCTCACCTGGCATTTTGCGATTCCTTCGACGGTTCACACTGCAAAAATTACTGATAACGCCATAATCCCGACTTTTGACTCTGTCACGGGATGGCTCGCCAACTCCCCGGCCAATTTCAGCACAATTCTGATGGTCGGAATGGCGCTGCTCTTCCAGGTTCTCATTTTCAATTCGAGGTTCGGCTACGAAATGCGGGCTGCCGGGCTGCAACCTGAGGCGGCACGATATGGAGGAATCAATGCGGGAATGCACACTCTCACCTCTATGAGCCTCGGTGGAGCTGCTGCAGGTCTTGGAGCTGCAAACATTGTTCTCGGTTATAAACACTATTATGAATCAGGGATGACTGGAGGAATAGGCTTTACAGGCATAGCAGTGGCGCTCCTCGCAGGCGCTCATCCGTTGTGGATTCTCCTCTCTGCGTTTTTTTTCGGATGCCTTGAATACGGAGGACTGACGGTCAACGCCTGGATACCAAAGGATATTTTTATGATAATCGAAGCGCTTACCATCCTTCTGGTTATTTCATTCAGCGCTCTTGGTAAGCGGGTGCTGTGACAGTACTATTTTTTTCTTTGATAAAATAACTACACATCCTATGATAAAAAAAAGCATCGCCAGGGTCTGGGGATCGCTCTCGCTTCTTTTTGCAGGCCTGTGGCTGGTTATGCGTATTATTCTTGAGTATTTCGGCCTGATCAGTGATGGCAACGACAGAACAACAGGCATAAAGGATATGCGTGAGGAGTACAAGAAGGCCAAC